>DATBDI010000247.1:0-19460 GCA_036270025.1 Candidatus Udaeobacter sp.
GAAATTTGGGGGCTGTTGCATCACACTGCAAAACGCGGTATCTATTCAAGCACATTTTCATCGGGGGCGCACTGGCTTCGACTCATCGTTGGAAGCGCAGGCGGCATGTCGAGGATGGTTCGTTGGCCTCGTTAAAAACCGGACCAAAACAAATAAACGCAGATCACCAAGATCTCGCTCTCGCGGCTTAATTAACCGCGACGTTTGGAGTTGGACGCCTGCTACGGCGCCAAACGTGGACAGCAGGCTAATCAAACGGCGGAGCGACCGAGCCGGATGGTGAAGGAAATTCGTGGACGCTCGGGAGCCGGCAGTGTGCCGGTGCAAGGTTCGGCTCCTTAAAACTTATCGCCGGATAAACATGTAGATGTTTGCGCGGATAGCGACGAGGACAGGGGTTCGATTCCCCTCGCCTCCAGCCCCGAAAGCTTTCGGGGCTGCCACGCCGGAGCAAAGCGAAGGCGGGCGGTACCTGGCATGACCTCCTGCGCCTCAAAGACTACGGCTTGGCAGGCCAGCCTTTATAACGCGGGCTCCTCTGCAAAAGAGAGCGACCGATTGTGAAGCTACGGGCTGGGACGAGGTACCGGGGTCGGACGCGGTCTGGGCGTAGGTCTATGTATGGGCGTAGCCGTTGGAGTAGCGCTAGGCGTTGCACTGGGTGTAGGTGTCGGCGTCGGCGTGGCGCTAGGCGTTGCGCTGGGTGTAGGTGTCGGCGTTGGCGTAGCGCTAGGCGTTGCGCTGGGTGTCGGCGTTGGCGTCGGTCCCGCGCCGTACGTCAGACCAAATGCTTCGTGTCGTGACGAAGCGAACACGCAACTTTGCCCTTGGCGAACAGCGGTACTAACAAATCGGCCAAAAAGGTTGGCAATTGTCGGGCTTTGCCACACGACGCTGTCGTACGTTGGAGCAAGCCGCTGATTCAAAATGCTGGCCGTGCCAGTCCAAAGGGAGCCGTCCGACGTGACGTTAAGACCATTCAGGCACGGGGGATACGCGAACGGATCGCAATCACTTACGAGCTGACGCGTGAAAGTCTCGGTGTAAGTGTCATTACCCCACTGCAAGAAGTGACCGACGCCCGATGTGTCTCCCAACACCAAACCCGCCTCACTGGCTCGGTTGCTCAGGAGAACACCGTTAGTGCCCTGCCTGAGGTTGCGCAATTGCCGGGTGAGACCATCCCATGTATAAAGATCACGCGTGCTCACCAGCGCTGCTATCTCTTTGTTGCCGTCGCCGTTGAGATCTTCGACGATAAGCCCACTGACCCAGTTAAAGTCGGCCGCAAGGGCGACCGAGCGCCACGATTGCACACCCGAGGGGTAATCGTAGGCGTAGACATACACCCCGTCCGAGCCAGTGTGCGCGACGGTATTGCCCCCGACGACTTTGATCGTGCCGTTATTGTCGAGATCTGCTACCTCAACAAAATTAAACGGATTGCCTGAGGGCCGCGTCGCGTTTGTCCAGATGCGTGTAAAAGTGTTGTTGGCATCAAAACGATAGATTTCGATCGCGCCGTCATACAGATAATCCGCGCCAATGACGATTTTGAGGCGTCCATCGCCGTTGACGTCGCGCAGCTTGAGGTCGTGCACGCCAGTCCACGCGAAATCGTCGACGACGGGGTCTGATATTGCTCGCAAAGCCAAAGTGGCGAGATCAAACACCAGAATACGTCCACTATCGTAGCTGGAGTTTGAGTACAGAGAACAGATCACCAGTTCGGGTTGCCCATCACCGTCGAGATCCCCGATCAATGGTCCGAGGAATGGGCCTTGCAGATCAATGCTTTGCCACTCGATCTCGTGCTGTCCAGTCGTGCTCGCGACGTACAAGTAGTCTGGTCCAGTCGAGGTCCAACCGGCGCCCCAAAGTAATTCGAGTACGCCATCATGGTCCGTGTCCGCTATGGCGACGTTGGTGACACCGTGTTCAGGATTGGTGACTTCCCACATCAGCGCCTGTGTGTTTAGATCGTGGACGTGCACCGTGCCCCATTGGGCATCGCCGATGATCAGCTCCGGGAAGCCGTCACCATCCACGTCGGCCAATTCAATGGCGCCGGTGTTGAAATTCGAAATGGACCACCGGGGAAGCTGCCGGCCAACGTCAAAGGAGTAAACGAAATCCCACGGCTGAGCAGCGATGAGTTGTTGGTAATTCTCGCCTGGAAACGGCGCTAGTCTCAGTCTAAACCCGAACCCATTGGTGTAGTTCCACACGACGGCGTGCGTCACGGCGTCGACCACTTTGCCGTTCGTGCCTGCAATCTTTAGCGAGGTTCCGTTATCCATTCTTCCGGCTATTACGTCGTAACCGCCAGCGCCTGCTACTTGCCAAAGCAACTGACCGGAGCCGTTGAACACGTAAAGATCATCCGCGGTCGTGGCGATCAATTCCGCGAGGCCGTCACCGTCGAGGTCCGTTAGACTAAGCGCTTCCAACCCACTGACCGCAGTATCCAGATACCCGACTTCACTCTTCGTGGCGAAGTCGTACAGGTAAATGCGCCCGTCCTCCAGCATCACAACGATTTGTTGATCCGAGTCGTTCACGACATGCGCGAGGCCGATTCGTGCGATCCCGACAAAAGGTTCTCCGTCGCGAGGCGCGTAGAGCGAACCAACGAAAACCTGATCGTAGTTACCAGTCGCTGGGTTATGGCGAATGACCTGCCAGAAATCGTCGTTACTGAAGCCGTTTGTGGAGTTGCCGCCGATGATGATTTCCGGAGCACCGCTCTGTGGCGTCGGACCGATAATGATATTGCTCACGCCAATACCGGAGCCAAAGATCGCGTATTGCCAAAATGGCTGCTGAGTTTGCCCGCCAGCGGGAACAAACCCTCCGGGCTTGACTTGACGCACTCCGCGAGCGTCGAGCGCCGCGTTCGACCTCGTTGCGGCGCCTGATTTCCGCGCCATCGTCTCGATGCTCTTCCGGTCATACTTGATGCGGTGACCTTTGGCGTCGAATACGGGCGCGCCGTATTTATTCGCCGGAGGTGCCCTGTGTTCTGCGGCTTCGCCGAAGATCGGCGTCCAGATCAGTGCAATCACGCCGAGTGCAAAGGTGCGATGAAGACGAAGTAGCGAAGGGAGATATTCGTTCATAGGGGGAAAAAGAGCGCTGAGTCTCAGCCCAGACAACCTCGTCGGCAAGACAATTCTGTGCCATATCCAGAAATGCAGCCATAGGGCAAGGAAGAAATGCGCCGGACAGAACGCGTCTGGTGACAGTTCATCCTGGCTTCCAAGCCGGGGCAAAGATTTTCGGCGGAAACATTCCGAACTCGCAATGGATTTGTGGAGATTGCAAAGTGAAAACAATGCGGGACGCGCTTACTCCAATGATGCAGCAGTATCGTCGGCTGCGAAGCAGTATTCCGGCGGACACGCTCCTGCTGTTTCGCCTCGGAGATTTTTACGAACTCTTCTTTGAAGATGCAAAGGAAGCATCCGCGCTGCTCAACGTCGCGCTGACGAAGCGCAATGGAGTGCCGATGTGCGGGGTGCCGTATCATGCAGCGCAAACTTACATTGCAAAATTGATCAAGGCCGGACGCCGCGTGGCGATCTGCGACCAGACAAGCGAACCGCAGCCCGGAAAAATCGTTTCGCGCGACATCACTCAGATCGTTAGCGCCGGCACGGTCAGCGATCTCGACCTGCTGGATGCCAAGCGGGCGAATTATCTCGGCGCCATCTATGCGAACGACGGCGTGTTCGGGTTCGCCTATGTCGACCTCAGCACGGGTGAGTTCCGATTGACGCAGGCGCGCGACAGGCAATCGCTGTTCGACGAGCTCGCCCGCGTTTCGCCTTCGGAAGTTTTGGTCAGCGACGAGCAACGACAGCAGTTCAGCCAATTGCCAAATGCGGTCGCGTACGACAGTTACGCGTTTTTACCCGAGCAGGCGGTGTTCACCCTATGCGAACATTTCAAGGTCAAATCCCTCGATGGATTTGGCTGCGGTCACATGTCACGTGCCGTGTCCGCCGCCGGCTCGATCGTCCATTATTTGAAGTACCAGCTGCGACGCAACGTCGATCACCTGTCTGCTCTCCGGAGCGATGCACCCGCAGATTACGTTCTGCTCGATGCCGCCACGCAAGCAAACCTAGAGCTCGTGGAGTCGCGCAGTACGCGCGATACGAGCCTTCTGGCGGTGCTCGACCGCACGATCACGCCGATGGGCGCACGCAAACTGCGCAGCTGGATTTTGCAGCCGCTGCGCGATTTGAAGGAATTGGAACGCCGGCAGCAGATGATCGCCGAATTGCTACAAGAGCCGGATTTGCTGGCATCAATTCGCGCCGAGCTGAAATCGATTCGCGATATCGAACGCGCGGCCGGGCGTTTGAGCCTGGCCTCCGGCAACGCGCGTGATTTGGTGGCGCTGAGAACTTCACTTCAACAGATCCCGGAATTGAAGCGTGAGTTGGCGAAATTGATCGAGCGTGTCGAGTTTGGCACAGGCAAAGGTGGCGCATGCGTCTCGCTTGCCGACGAGAATGAAAGACAAGCGGGACGCATGTCCTACCATCTTCAAAAGAACATCCGCGAAATGCCCGCACTCGCGTCGAAGCTGGCCAAGGCTCTCGTCGATGATCCGCCGCTTCCATTGAAAGAAGGCGGTATTTTTCGCGACGGCTACGATGCAGACCTCGACCTGTTGCGGAGTGCTTCCCGTGAAGGAAAAAATTGGATCAGCCAATTGCAGGAGCGCGAGATTGCAGCGACCGGCATCAAATCACTGAAGGTGCGATACAACTCCGTTTTCGGCTACTTCATCGAGGTCACAAAATCCAATGTCCAAAACGCGCCTGTACATTACGAGCGGAAGCAAACGACAGTCGGTGGCGAGCGTTTTGTCACTCCGGAGTTGAAGGACATTGAGGCGAAAATCCTCGGTGCAGACGAACGCGCGCGCCAGTTGGAATACCAGCTTTTTCAAAAACTCCGCGAGGAAATCTTGCGTGAGCTTGGACCGCTCCAGCAAACTGCCGAGGCCATCGCGGTTCTCGACGTCGTCTGCGCGCTCGCCGAAACCGCACGGCTGTTTCGATATTGCCGGCCGATATTGAACGAAACGCTGCGGCTGGTAATCAAGGACGGCCGCCATCCCGTCCTCGATCAAACTCTCGTAGAAGAAAAGTTCGTGCCGAACGATACGTCGCTTGACGGCGAAAACGTGCGGCTTGCAATTATTACCGGGCCGAACATGGCCGGGAAATCGACTTACATCCGGCAGGTGGCGCTCATTGTGTTAATGGCGCAGATCGGCAGCTTCGTGCCCGCAGACGCCGCAGAAATCGGTCTGGTCGATCGCGTTTTCACGCGCGTCGGTGCGAATGACGATCTGGCGCGTGGTCAGTCGACGTTCATGGTGGAGATGAATGAGACCTCAAACATCGTAAACAATGCGACCGATCGAAGCCTGGTAATCCTCGACGAGATCGGTCGCGGCACGTCAACGTTCGACGGCCTCTCGATTGCATGGAGCGTCGCGGAGTTTTTGCACGACAAAATCAAGGCGCGCACATTGTTCGCTACGCATTACCACGAGCTGACCAAACTCACTGACGATCACAAAGGCGTCTGCAACCTGAACGTGGCAGTGCGCGAATGGAACGATCAGATCATTTTTCTTCGGAAAATTATCCCTGGCGGCGCCGACAAAAGTTACGGCATTCAGGTCGCGCGCCTTGCCGGCCTGCCAAAAGAAATCCTCGACCGCGCCAAAGACATTCTGGCGCACCTGGAAAATTCGAGTCACGAGACGGCAGCAACGAAGGCGCGATTGAGAAGGTCGACAAAGAGCACGCCGGAATCGCAGAAGCCACAGTTGGATTTGCTGTAACGTCCGTCGCCGTTTAGCTCAAACGGCACGCATCATGTGCCCAGCTTGCTGTTCCACTCGACCTGCAGTGCCATGAGACGCCCACACCCAAGCCCGGTTTTTGTGATAAGCTAGGTGCACAGATGGCCGTCAAAATCGAGAAGGAGCTAAGCGAACCGCTGCGAGCGCTATGGCTCAAGGCAGTGACCGCCATCGAGCTGCGCAATCTCGATTACGCGATTTCACTCCTGCAGGAGATCCTGACGCAGGAACCGGAGTTTCTCACAGGCCGTGAACTGCTACGGCGCACAGAGGTAACAAAAATCAAATCGGCAAAGAAAAGCTTCTTCAATATCTCAACCGCGCCGATCACCGCGATGAAAGCCCAACGTGAGATTAAAAAGGATCCGAACCGGGCAATGCAGATCCTGGAGAAAGTTTTTGAAGACGAACCATACAATCGTCAGGCGAACCTCGTGTTGAAAGAAGCCGCGCTGGCCGCGGGCTGCTCCGATATTGCGGTGTTCGCGCTACGGACCGTGCTCGAGGAAAATCCGCAGGACGTCAAAGTGCTCCACGAGCTTGCGCGGCTGTATGGTCAACTTGGTGAGCACGATCTGGAGGTTGACACGTATAACCGGATCACCGCGATAGATCCTCTCGATGCTGAAGCGCGACGCCTGGGCAAAGATGCCTCGGCACATTCGACGATGAAGCGCGGTGGATGGACGCAAGCGGAGAGTTATCGGGATTTGATTAAGGACAAGGAAGAGGCGACTTCGCTCGAGCAACAGAGCCGGATGCGGTTAATCGGGGAATCGCTCGATCAACAGATCGCTGAGACTTATCTGCGTTACAAACAAGAGCCGGCGAATCTTGACCTCACCCGGCGACTGGGCGCGTTGCACGAGCAAAAGGAAGATTTTCAGACGGCAATTATGTGGTATCAGCGCGCCGCAGATTTCACTGGCAGCGCGGATGCGGGGTTAGTTCGAAAGGTTTCTGATTTAAGACTAAAATGCCTCGAGCAAGAAATCGCTGCGCAGGAGGAATTTCTCTCGACGCACGACCCGGCCCACGAACTGTACGGCAAAAGATCAGAGGAACTAAAAGCTGCCAGAGCAAAGCGTGCAGACGTCCGGATTGCAGATGCACGAGAACGATCTGCCCGTAATCCAACCGATCTTCAATTGCGATTTGAGCTGGGCGAAGACCTCTTCAACGCCGGCCGGTTTCGCGAGGCTGTCCCGGAGCTGCAGCGCGCACGGCAAAATCCACATGCGCGTTTGAAGGCGATGAATCTGCTCGGTTGCTGCTATGGCGAACTTGGGATGCTGGATCTTGCCGTCAAACAATTCGACGACGCTTCAAAAGAAATGTCGTCGATGGACGCAATGAAAAAGGACATCATTTACAATCTCGGCCTCATTTACAAACGCCTCGGCGACCAGGAAAAGTCGCTTGCTTGTATGAAGCAAATTTACGAAGTGGAACACGGCTACAGAGATGTTGCGCATCGGGTAGAGAGCTCGTACGCGCAGAACGTTCCCGAAGCTTAAGCGGATCGCGGACCGCCCGAGGCTACGCGTGCTGCTTACCCGGGCGGCAGGAGCCGAAACGAAATAAAACCCCGTCCAGCAATGTGATCGGCTTCGATTCTTAATTGCCGGAATCCCGGCGTGTTGGAATCCTAAAGAGCTATGAAAACAAAAACTAACATACTGTCGTACTTTCCCGTGGTTCTTGTGGCTGTCGCGGCGGTCGGAGTCGCTACCCCTGCTCCCGCACAAAACACTCCGGCCGGCAAGAGCTCTTCGTTATCCGAAAAAGACAAGACTTTCATGAGAAAAGCCGCCAAAGGCGGGGCGATGGAAGTTGCGATGGGAAAATTGGCCGAACAGAACGGCCAAAGTGAGGACGTAAAATCATTCGGCAAACGAATGGTGGCCGATCACGGCAAAGCCGGTGACGAGCTAAAGCGAATCGCCATGGAAAAGGGCGTCAAATTGCCCGCAAAAGACCCGAAGGTGAGCTGGAGCTCGGATAAGGGTTACATGGACAATATGGTCAAAGACCACGAAAAAGATCTTGCCGAATTCCAGGAGGAAGCAAAAAGCGGTACGGATCCCGACGTGAAAAAGTTTGCGGATGACACATCAAAAATAGTTCAGGAGCACCTGGACCTCGCGAAACAAACGCAAGCGAAGTTGAAATAAACAAAAGTCCGTTACGTTGACGCGGCACGCTTGACAGAGCGCGCCGCGTTTCTTGTACGCCTCAAACCGCCTAGGGACAGGTTGCTGGTTAGGCGCTAAATCGCGCTTTCAAATTCGCGTATTGCACTGTGCCAGGGGCCAGTGTTAGTGAGACCATTCTCGATGAGGAAGACGAAGCTCATCTGCACGCTTGGTCCGGCGACGAACAAGACGGAAACGCTGCGACGCCTGATCGACAAAGGGGTTGACGTTTTTCGGCTCAACATGAGCCATGCCACTCACGAATCGGTCCGCGAGGTTGTGCCCCAAATCCGCACGCTTGCCACGAAAGCGGGTCGCCCCGTTGCGATTCTGCTAGACACGCAAGGACCGGCTATTCGCACGGGTGAGCTGAAGAGCAATCTGCATTTACGACCAGGCGATGTTTTGGAACTCACCGTCCGTGGCGCCAAACCAAAGGAGCAGTACTCGGTTGATGTGAATTACCCCGGATTTGCCGATGCCGTAGGAGTCGGAGACACGGTTTTGGTTGATAACGGCCTCATTCGACTGGTGGTGCGAGAGAAGAGTAAGAACCGTGTGCAGACTAAAGTATTGACCGATGCCGTTCTCGGATCGCGCCGTCACATAAATTTGCCGGATGTCCACGTGAATCTGCCGCCGCTGACGAAGAAAGACATTGCCGACGTTTCACTTGGCGCAGAGTTGGGAGTCGACTTCGTGGCGCTGAGTTTTGTGCGCGAAAAAACCGATCTCGAAGAGCTGGGGCGACTTCTCGTGAGAAAAAAAAGCAACGCGCAGATCGTGGCAAAAATCGAGGACCATATGGCAGTCCGGGGCATCGACAAAATGATCGAAACTGCCGACGTGATCATGGTCGCGCGCGGCGATCTGGGAATCGAGTGTCCCATGGAGGAACTGCCGATCATTCAGCGCCGAATTGTGAAGAAATGCATTCGCGCGGGTAAACCTGTGATAATCGCAACGCAATTGCTAGAATCGATGATCACAAATCGGCTACCTACGCGCGCTGAAATCACGGACGTGGCAAACGCAGTCTTTGAACAGGCCGACGCCCTCATGCTGACGGCCGAGACGGCGATGGGTCGCTATCCAGTGGAATGCGTTGAAGTGCTGAACCGCGTTTCGCTGCGCATCGAGCGCAGCGGCGGGGCGGGTTACGCCAAAGATGCCATGTTGGAAAACGTCCGGCAGAAAACTGTTGCCTCAGCCGTTGCGCTGGCGAACTCCCTCGAGAATTCCAAACTGGTCGTGTTTACGTTGCACGGCAGAATGGCGCGTTATGCAGCAAATTTGCGTCCGCACCGTGCGCCGATTTTTGCTTTCACTCCAAACGAACAAATTTATCGGCAGCTGGCGCTTTACTGGGGAGTGTTTCCTGTCCGTATTGATTTCACTGGAGATCCCGACACGACAATTGCCTCAGCCGAGAAAATCTTGCGCAACAAAAAACTGGCTGCGCCGGGCAATCGCATGGTGATCATCAGCGACGTCCACATGGGGCGTGCAATGATTGATTCCATTCAGCTGCGCGTCGTAAAGTAATTGTAGCCGCCGCTCTGTGAGCGGCGCACCACATGTGTTTCGAAATCAGTGCCGCGCTTCCCACAGGGAAGTGGCTACAGCAACGCCGCAGGCAAAAGAAAACGCGCGGACTTTCATGGTCCGCGCGTTTGAAAAACAAAGATGCGATCCAGCCCTTACGCTTCGACCGGTAATTCTACGTCCACTGGACGCTCCTTCTTACTCAGAGCGCGGCGAAGTTTCGACAGCGCAATGTTCTGCAACTGCCGAATCCGCTCTCGCGTAACGCCGAATTTTTTACCGACTTCCTCGAGCGTCTTTGGTTTGCCGCCGTCCAACCCGAACCGCTGGAAGATGATCTTCTTCTCGCGGTCGTCCAATACATCCAACAATCCGCCGACTTCGTTGCGAAGATTCTTGTCACGCAACAGTTCGAACGGCGTCTGCGCCTCTTCGTCGCCGACGATTTCGCCGAATTCGGTCGAATCATCGTCGCTGATCGGTGCATCGAGCGAGGCTGGACGGATTGAGACTGTCTTGAGTTGGGAAACCTTCCCGCTCGCGATTCCGATTTCGTCGCCAAGCTCCTCGTCCGTGGGCTCACGGCCGAGCTCTTCGCTCATTTGCAAAGACACCCGGCGCATCTTGGAAATTTTATCGACCAGATGCACAGGCAGACGGATCGTCTTGCTCTGGTTCGCCAGCGCGCGCTTAATGGACTGTTTGATCCACCACGCCGCGTACGTGCTGAGCTTTCCGCCCTTGGCCGGGTCGAAACGCTCCACAGCCTTCATCAGGCCGATGTTGCCCTCCGAAATCAGGTCCAAAAGCGGCAGCCCAAGGTTCGCGTAGTCATGCGCGATCTTGACGACCAGGCGCAGGTTAGACCGAATCATTAGCGCTCGCGCTTCGCGATCGCCCTTCTTGATCTTCGCGGCCAATTCGATCTCCTGGTCCGGAGTCAACAGTGGGATTTGTCCGATCTCGCGCAGGTAAATCTTTATTCCGGTATCGCTATCTTCAGCAGCCATATAACTCTTTTTCATCAATCGCTTGGGGGGGTTGGATCGACAATGTCCCGTACATAGTATTCGTCGATGCCTTGTCGATCATGCGTTGTAGCATCCTGAGAAAGTATTTAACAAGGTTAAATATTCGAATTTGTGACACCCCCTGGACGTATGGTGTTCAATTTTTTTTTATGGCTCACCGGCGACGGATTCTTCAGGCCAATAATAGCGGTTCCGAGTGCTTCGGCCAGCACCGCTTCCGAGTATTTTGACGCTTTGCGGCAGGCTGCTTTTCTGCAACTCTGATCGCCCATGCTGGCAAAAATTTACTCCGCCGCCGCGTACGGCGTCGACGCGTATGAAGTCGAAATCGAAGTTAACGGAGCCGGTGGAGACCCGAACATCGTTATCGTTGGATTGCCTGATGCGGCGGTAAAGGAAAGCCGCGACCGGGTAACTACAGCCATCGCCAACAGCGGTTACTATTGGCCGCGCGGCCGGACGACCATCAATCTCGCCCCGGCAGACGTTAAGAAGGAGGGGCCCAGTTTCGATCTGCCCATCGCTCTTGGAATGATCGCCGTCACTGAAAACCTTGATAGTTCGCCGTTCGAAAATTTCAGCTTTGTGGGCGAGCTCGCCCTGGACGGGTCAGTCCGGGCCGTCAAAGGCGTGTTGCCTGTGGCGCTCGAGGCGCGACGGCGCGGCAAGCGCGCGCTGTTTGTTCCCGAAACCAATGCACTGGAAGCGGCGATGGTCGAAAATATCGATATCTACGGCGTCAAAAATCTGCGGCAAACGTTCGCGTTTCTTCGCGGAGAAATTGCGCTTCTGCCCACGCGTGCCGATCTGACCAAATTTTTCGCCTCCCACCAAAGCTACGATGTCGACTTCAGTGATGTAAAAGGCCAGGGACACGTAAAACGCGCCATCGAGGTGGCCGTCGCCGGCGGTCACAACGTGCTCATGATTGGTCCGCCCGGTTCCGGCAAATCGATGCTGGCCAAACGAATTCCGACGATCATTCCTCCGCTCTCGCTCGAGGAGGCGATTGGAACGACAAAGATTCACAGCATCGCCGGGTTGCTGGATTCGGAGCAATCCTTTGTGTCCACACGGCCGTTCCGCGCTCCACACCACACGATCAGCGACATCGGCCTGCTCGGCGGCGGCACGTTTCCAAATCCGGGCGAAGTGAGCCTTGCGCATAACGGCGTTCTTTTTCTCGATGAGCTGCCGGAGTTCAAAAGATCAGCATTGGAAGTCATGCGCCAGCCACTCGAAGACGGGAAAGTCACGGTATCGCGAGCGGCCGGGAGCGTCACATTTCCCTCGGAGCTGATGCTCGTTGCCGCCATGAATCCGTGTCCGTGCGGCTATTTTGGAGACCTAAAACGCGAATGTCGCTGTGGGCCATTGCAGGTGCAACGTTATCGCCAGCGAATCTCCGGTCCTCTGCTGGATCGGATCGATCTACACATTGAGGTGCCTGCCGTCGAGTATCGAGACGTGGCCAGCGAGCGCGCGGAAGAACCCTCCGCAGCGATTCGGGATCGAGTCATGGCCGCCCGAAAGCGGCAGCAACAACGATTTCGTAGCGAACCGAAAGTGAATTGCAACGCGCGCATGGCGACGCGCCAACTCAAACAACATTGCAAGCTGGGCCAGGACTCACAGGAATTGATCCGCGTGGCCATGAGCGAATTAAATCTGAGCGCTCGCGCTTACGATCGTATTCTCAAAGTCTCACGCACAATCGCTGATCTCGATGGCAAAACCGATATGGCACCCGAGCACGTCAGCGAAGCAATCCAATATCGCACGTTCGATCGGACGTTATGGATTTGAGTGACACTTGAAAGCAGCGAATCTTTTTTGCGCGGCGGTTATCGCTCTTACGAGCTGCAGCCGATCGAACACGAAAGTCTCCGGACCATTGCCTCAACGCGGCTATATCTGGCAACGCGAGTGGACGCCGGCCGTAATCGATTCACTGGCGGCAGCGAAAAAACGGATGCACGGCCTCGTGATTCTCGGCGCCGAAATCAATCTCGCGGGGAAAAGGCCGGAAGTCGTCAAAGCGACGATCGACTGGGACGCGGTGAAACGGCAAACCAAAGATTGCTCAGTCGCGCTTCGCGTCGCGCCATTAGCTGGTCCTTTTCGTTCCGACGATGCGTCCGCGCGGGCGCTTGTCGATCTAACAAAGCAGCTTGTCGGTGACGCGCGTGCGCACAACGTGCAGTTGGATGAGTTTCAACTGGATTTCGATTGCGCAACCAACAATCTCGGAAACTACCGCACGTGGTTACGAACATTGCGGAGAGTTGTCCAGCCCCTCCGTTTCGTGATCACTGTGCTGCCGGCCTGGTTGGAGAGCTCGGATTTTCTGCCTCTCATTCGCGAAGCCGACGCATACGTGTTGCAAGTGCACTCGGTACCGATTTCGGCGGGCGCAACTGCGAAATTGTGCGATGCGCATCGGGCGCATCAATGGATAATGAAGGCTGCACGACTCGGGATGCCGTTTTCTGTGGCTCTCCCAACGTACCGTTGCAGCGCCGGCTACGGACCCGATGGAAAACTTCTCAACGTAGCAATGGACAGCGTGCAACCAGTCTGGCCGCCAGGGACGCGCGTTTTGGAATTTGGGGCGGACGCCGATGAGATCGCGGCGCTGGTCAACGATTGGCAGAGAACGCGGCCGCCACAATTGCGCGAATTAATTTGGTATCGCGTCCCGATCGCAACCGACATGCGCAACTGGCGCTGGCCAACATTGTCGGCGGTCATGTCGGGCCGTCTCCCCGAACACAAGCTGAATATTTTGCAGGAGGGCGAGAACCCTGTCGATTTGTCGATCTTCAATTCAGGCGAGGCGGATGAGCAACTCAACGCGAACGTGACCGCAACCTGGGATGGCGCAGGATTAACCGCCTCGGATGCGTTAGCCGGTTGGAATATTAAATCGGAAAATGGTCGCGCGATTTTCAGGGTGACCGCATCGCACGGACTGCGATTGCCGCCGGGCGCGACGCGGAAAATAGGTTGGCTTCGTTTCGATCAAACCACTACCCTCGAAACTGAACTCTCGACGAACGAATGAGTCGCTTCGCTAAATTGTTGGCGACTGTTGGGACGGCGTTCTGCCTGGTGGGGGGCTTGCACGCCACTGGGTACTTTGGGCCATACATTTATTTAGACGACGGTGGCAAGAATGTAGAGGGGTCACCGGAATTTTACTGGGGCCTCGAAGTACGCCGGATTTCTCGCGATTTTCATCCTCCCGAAAAATTGGTCGTCTCAAAAGAAACGGCCCAAAAACACGAGGAGGAAGAACTGGAGGAGCGGACTAAGAAAACCTCCGACAACACAATTGAAACCGATCTCAAAGACTTTGATTCGGCGGTGCAGGAGGCACGGATCAAGCCGGCCGACCTGGCAAAAGCGAAAGAACAGCACAAACAAGCTCGCTCTGCGCTCGATGCCACTGCGAGCGGGACGCCGACGCCGCTGCCCGCTGAGTTCGATTCCCAATTTTCAGATTATCACAAGGGCGCAGCCGCATATTTGAATCAACAATGGGACGAAGCACGAGCAGCGTGGGAAAATTTGCTCAAGCGACCGGAGCAGGATCGACATTATCGGACGGTTTGGGCGGCGTTCATGTTGGGCAAAGTTTCGCTTAAGGAAAAAGATTTCCCAACGGCGACGCGATGGTTTCAGCACACACGCGAACTCGCCAAAGCCGGATTTTCCGATTCGTTAGGCCTTGCGGCGGAGAGTTACGGTTGGGAGGGACGAGCCGAGTGGAAACAAGATCATCCTGAGAAAGCGGCGGCGCTCTTTATGAATCAACTTGCGCTGGGTGACGGGAGTGCGGTCGTCTCGCTCAAGGCGGTCATCCCCGATCGCGAACCGGCCAGCGGTTTACTGAATTACGGCCCGGAGCCGGAAGAAAAAGAAAAGTCGACTGACGAGCAAAAGCGCGAGGAAGAGCAGAAGGAGACGGCGAAATTAAAAGTAGCCGCGCAGGACCCATTGCTTAGACGACTGGTGACGGTGCACATCTTGGCGACAGCGGTTTCGCCGGATTATTATTACACCGAAGGTTTGGAGAAGCCGGGGGTAAGCCGTTCTGCACGCTGGTTCAACATCATTCAGGAAGCGAATTTGAGCGTGATTGAAGACGCGGAGTATCTCGGTTGGATTTCTTATAATGCGGGAGATTACAAAGGCGCGGCGCATTGGCTGGAGTTAAGCAAAGGTGACGGCGCTGCTGCGCTTTGGTTGAAAGCCAAGCTACAACTCCGCGCCGGAAAATTCGCCGATGCCACAAACACGATGGCTCGAGCCGTTGAGATAATGAAAACATCACCGGCCTACGCCTCTCGTGAAGGGGAGGAATGGGCGACCGAGGATTTGTTTGCCAAAGGCGAATATTGGGGCTTCGCGTCAAGGGCGAGCGGCGACCTCGGCGGACTTCGCCTTGCGCGCGGAGACTTCGTTCAAGCACTCGATGTTTTGTTCAAGGGCCGGCTTTGGGAAGACGCTGCTTTTGTTGCGGAGCGCGTCCTGACGACGAATGAATTGAAACAATACGTGGATGCATCGCCGAAAACCGAACCACCGAAGGAAGGCGAAGATTACAATAAGAAACTGCGATATCTGCTGGGACGACGCCTGGTTCGAGACGACCGATACGCCGACGCCAAACAATATTTGCCGCCGCCGTACGACAAGGTCTTGGAAAAGTATGTGAAGGCATTGAAGGACGGAGCGAACGAAAAGCTTTCGAAGACGGAGCGGGCGCACGGATGGTTCACCGCGGCCTGGCTTGCGCGCTACGATGGAATGGAACTAATGGGGACCGAAGGCGCGCCGGACGCATTCGCGGAAAGTGGCGCGTTCGAAATGCCGGACCTGGCGAAGGAGCGGCGTAGCGGCGCCTATCAGACTATTGCCCACGACAAAGAAGGGGATGCGTCGTACGACGAGAACGGAAATCCAAAGATGAAAAGCGTGCCGGCAGTCCTGAAAGCTTCAGCCAAGGAGATTCAGCGATTGAACACGAACAAGATCACTCCCGATATTCGTTTCCACTATCGACTCATCGCCGGCGCACTAGCGATGAAAGCGGCGGCACTGTTACCCGACAACTCGGAAGAGGTCGCCGACGTCGTCAATCAAGCCGGCATGTGGGTGAAAGATAGAGACGGGAAAATTGGCAACCGCTATTATCAAGTGATCGATCGCCGCTGCGCGAAGACGAAGATCGGCCAGGCGGACATAGCTAAGCATTGGTTTGTCGATCAAAACGGGCCGTGGAGCAGCGCTGAAGCAGAAGCGCATCGGGCTATGCACAAAGAGCTGAAGATAGACAGCGCCGACGAGACTTAGTCGAAGTCGAATCCGGAGGGTGTAACCAGCCCGCAATCTCTGAAACGGTTTAGCAAATCGCATTCTCTTGTCTAGCTCGCACGCAAATGCCCCCTGACTAGAATGTGCCGGTGCGATTGCCAGCTGTTAAGTGCCGGAAGTTTTGGCCAACTGTTGGCGCATTACTGTTGCTCAACGGCTGCGGCAGTGCGGATGATCGTGTGCTCGAAGAGATTTCTGAAAAGGTTCATACGGTTGAACCTACCGCGAACATAACCATACAAAACGGCGATGGATCGGTCCTG
Organism: Candidatus Udaeobacter sp.; assembly: GCA_036270025.1. Taxonomy (GTDB): domain Bacteria; phylum Verrucomicrobiota; class Verrucomicrobiia; order Chthoniobacterales; family UBA10450; genus Udaeobacter. The sequence goes on from DATBDI010000247.1 coordinate 16,304, forward strand.
CTTTATGGCTCAAGCCTCAACGAGGTGCGGGTTCACGCTGTAAAGAAGGCCTACAGGCGCGCACGCCTGGCACAAATCGCAATCGATATTTCTGCCACACCAGAAGCCGTTTCCATAACGACCAAATTTCCTCCCAAACCGAAATGGGGGTTGGGCGACCGCTCCGGTACGGTTGACTACACCATCGTTGTTCCGGCCAGCGCCAGCGTCTCGGAGCTGGAATTGAATGCCGGCGAGATTCTGCTGGATGGGATGCGGGGGTCGGCGACCCGTGCGCGGTTGAACATGGGCCGAATGTTCGCGCGCAACTGTTTCCCTCGCAATCTGGACCTCGCGATACGACGCGGAAATCTCATGCTGTCGTACGATTGGTGGCAAGCGGAGCAGTTGTCTACCCACGTAAATGTCTCGCAGGGAAACGCGTGGGCATATTTTCCCGTCGACGCCGCTTTTCGTCTACTGGTCGAGGCGGAACACGGGAAACTCATCAATGATTTCAACAATACAGCGGCAGGGCCGATGACGGAGAACCGAATGAAGATCAATCGCGTCGTCAACGGCGGAGGTCAGGCGGTAATCGAAATTCGCGTCGCTAAAGGCAATATTAGCATCGAGCACGCGAACCCGTGACTAATTATCTGCCTCGGGCCCGTACTGGCGCCGATTTGAAAATTCAGATTCAAACCTGAAATTCAAACCATGCCTTCTTTCGATATCGTCTCAGAAGTGGACAAGCAGGAGGTCGACAACGCGCTGAATCAAGCCCGAAAAGAGCTGGTCACTCGCTTCGATTTGAAAGACGCAAAGACGGAGATCATTTCGGAAAAGGACCGAATTGTTTTAACAGCCGACGATGCCGCGCACTTGAGGGCGCTACGCGAGATCGTCGTCGGGAGATTGTCCAAGCGCGGCGTCGATCTGCGAAACATCGAGCAGGCAGACCCTGAAATCTCGTCTGTGGGTAATGCCCGGCAGGATTTGAAGATCACGCAGGGTTTGGAAGGCAATAAGGCCAAAGAAATCATCCAGGCGATCAAGTCCAATGGGTTTAAAGTGCAAAGCCAATTACAGGACCGGCAAATTCGGGTCACAGGTAAAAAGAAAGACGAACTGCAGGCTGTGATTCAATTCGTACGCAGCCGCGACTTCGGTGTGGCCGCGGACTTCAAGAATTTCCGAGACTGACACCCACGAAGGTCCAAGCACCAACATCCAACATCCAACATCCAGAGAAAATCCAACACCTAAACTCTAAGAAGGCACGCTGTGGCCAGCTGATGATTGGTGCTTGAGATTTGTGCTTCTCTGGAGCTTGGAAGTTGGAATTTGGGGGATTTCTCAGCCGCCTTGCACGGGCGGCATGATCGCAATCTCGTCTCCTGGTTTGAGCGCGTGATTGCGATCTACAAATTCCACGCCCGCGCCGACCAAAATGCTTTTGTCGTGCGGACGAAGCGCAGGAAAACGTGCGTAGATTTCATCGAGTAAGTCGCGGACCGTGGCTCTCTCGGAAAGCTCGAGGTCCAACTCGCGCATCCCGACGAGATCGCGCAGCTGCGCGTAAAACTGCACTCGCACTTTCATGCACTCAACAGGCGGGCTAAACCATTGCTCACAGAATCAGGTTCACTAATCTGCACTCTGATGCATGTCCATCACAACAAGCTCGAACTTCGCACCAACGGCAAAGGACTGTACGAGATCACCGAAGATGTGCAGTCGAAGATAAACGCGTGCGGCATGCGAAACGGTACAGTGACGGTGTTCGTCCAGCACACTAGTTGCAGCGTCGTGATCATGGAAAATGCTGATCCAACCGCGCGATGCGACCTGCAGGAGTTCTTCGATCGGCTTGTGCCCGAAGATGCCGATTATTTCACACACAACTCCGAGGGCGGTGACGATATGCCATCCCACATCAAAATGGCATTGACGCGAACGAGCGAGACAGTGCCGATCGTTGATGGAGAAATGCACTTCGGCACCTGGCAGGGCATTTTTTTGTTCGAACACCGGCGCGCGTCGCATCGGCGAAACATTTCGATCACCATCATCGGCGAAATGTAGCCGCTTCGCTGTGCGAAGAGCCGCCCCGGGGGGGGGCGCCAACGCCGCACTGCGTTGCGCGCCTCACAGAGGCGCGGCTACAGATAAATCGCATCCACCAGCCGCAGTGATTTTTCCGTCGGCAAAACCGATTGTTCCATCTGATTCATCACGTACGCGAATCCGATTCCGTTTTCAGGATCGGCGAATGCGTGGTTGCCCCCCGCGCCCGGGTGACCGAAGGAGCGTGCCGCAGGACCGAACAGCTTTCGCCCCGTATCTCGCGAGTCTTTCATGAATCCCGCCGAGAAAGCTGTTGGTATTTGAAAGACTCGATCGATCCCGTCTGTGAGCGTCGTGCTCATCCATTCGAGGGTTTCTCGTGAGAAGAAAGTCTGGCCATCAAACGTGCCGCCGTTAGCGAGCATGGAATAAAATTTTGCAAGCGCCGAGGCGCTCCCAATACCGCCAAACGAAACAATCGCCTGCGCGCGCACGTGAGGATCGTTCATTTTGCTAATCACATTGAGTCCATGAGGCGAGGTGAACGTCTTTCTTGCCAACGTCCCCGGCGTAATAAGATCAGCATAAAATTGCTTCGGCTCCGGCGGCTTACCGACTTTCGCCGCGTAAATTGTGGCCACACGAGTGTTTTCGTTCTCCGGCAAACCGATCCAGAAATCGAGATTGAGCGGACGGGCAAAATTCTCCTGCCAGTAATCTGACAGCGTCCTGCCAGCGATTCGGCGCACGAGCTCGTCGAGGAGAAATCCAAACGTGCGCGCATGATAACCTTGCGCTGTTCCGGGCGGCCACAGCGGCGTTTGCGCCTCCACCGCTCGGATGACTGCGTCGTAATCGAGCACGTCGACGCGCTGATCCAGAGCGCAGAGTCCAGCCTGGTGCGAAAGTAATTGCGCGAGCGTGATGTTCCCTTTGCCGGCTTGCGCAAACTCCGGCCAGAACTCAGCGACTCGTCGGTTGAGCCTAATGTTGTGTTCCTGCAACGCATGTAAGGCACACGCGCTACCGATCCCTTTCGTCGCCGACCAGACCAGAGCAAGTGTGTCGCTGGTCCACGGATTTTCGCGATGCACATCGCGAAATCCGC
>DATBDI010000248.1:0-14392 GCA_036270025.1 Candidatus Udaeobacter sp.
TCGATGAGCCGTTTTACGCCTATTACCTAAAAGTCACCGGCAAAAAACATCCCGGCGCGGACGAAGTGATCGCAACCGGCGAAACCGACTGGCGCAAAGTCGTTGCGCGTCTGACTGGTCCGGTCCCGAAGGGCAGGCTGATCTTTTTTCAAAAACAAATGACACACCACCTCTTGCCGGAAATAGATCGAGAGTGGCTTGAGACAATGACGAATTGCTTTCTGATTCGCGATCCGCGCGAAGTGATTGCTTCCTATGTAAAGAAGCGCGAAAACCCTGCGCTGGAGGATCTCGGGTTCATTCAGCAGGCTGAGATTTTTGATTACGTCCGGAATCGGACGAATTCGATCCCGCCGGTTGTTGACGCGAAGGACGTGCTTGTGGATCCGGAGCGCGCGCTGCGGCTGCTCTGTGGCGCTGTCGGCGTTGAATTTACTAACTCAATGCTCTCATGGGCACCGGGCGTGCGTGAAACGGACGGGATTTGGGCCAGATATTGGTACACGGAGGTCTCGAAAACTACTTCATTTCGGCCGTATCGTGAGCGCGTTCATGATGTGCCAGAGCGGTTCTGCGAAATATATGAGCGCTGCTGCGAGTATTATGAGCGGCTTCATCAATACCGACTGCATTAATGGTCTCGCACAAAGGTCACAAAGGTTCACGAACTCATCGATTAAAGTTTCGTCTTTGTGTCCTTGGTGGACTTTGTGCGAGGTAATCCGAATGCAGCAGAAATTCGATGAGCGAAATCGCGATCTGATCGTAAACGTCAACGGCCAGTTGATGCATCGTGACAAGGCTGGAATCAGTCCGTTTGATTCGGCAGTGCAGGGCGGCGATGCGGTCTGGGAGGGACTGCGACTTTACAATGGGCGGATTTTCAAGCTCTACGAACATCTTGATCGGCTACAGCGCTCTGCGCGGGCGTTGTCGTTTGTCGAAATTCCAGCGCGCGAAAAGATCATCGAGGAGATCAAACGCACTCTTACAGCGAATAGAATGAGTGACGGCGTCCACATTCGGCTGACGCTCACGCGCGGCGTGAAAATTACGTCAGGAATGGACCCCCGACTGAATCAAAGCGGGCCAACGTTGATCGTGCTGGCGGAACATAAGGCGCCTGTGTACGCAAAAACTGGCCTGAGCTTGATCACGAGCAGGATCCGCCGCCCGCCGCCGGAGGTTCTCGACGCGCGGATTCATCACGCCAACCTGTTGAATTCAATTTTGGCGAAGATCGAAGCGAACGATGCCGGCGCCGACGACGCCCTCATGCTCGACACGCGCGGTTTTATCGCGGAGACGAACGCCACACACATTTTCATTGTGCGCAACTCCGATGAATCGCGAGCAGGCGGCGAGTTGGCGACCAGCCGCGTTGTGGCATGTCCAGAGGGAATTACCCGCGCCACGGTGATTGAGATTTGTGTTGCCGACAAAATTCGCTGCGTGGAGGCCGATTTGTCGCTCGCCGATGTTTATCAGGCGCAAGAGGTGTTTTGCACCGGCACAATGGGCGAGCTGGCGGCGGTCACAAAAGTCGATGGTCGACAGATCGGCGACGGCAAAGTCGGCCCGGTTACAAGACGGCTGAGCGATCTTTACGCGCAACGGACTGCGACCGAGGGTGTGCAGGTGCTTTAGGTGGTTCGCCTGCTAACGATAATGATAGCGGAGCTGCGCAATAAAGATTTGATCGCCAACTTTCTTGTAGACGATGCGATGCTCGGATGTGATTCGTCGCGATCAGTATCCTTGCAGCGCGTGTTTTAGTGGCTCGGGTTTGCCGATGCCTGCGTGCGGATTCCGTGTAATCTCTCTGATTAGCAGATTAACCCGCCCCAGAATCGCGGGATTGTTTCGCTGCCAGTATGGGTAATCTTCCCAAGCTTGTGGCGCGAAGACGAGGTTCACCGCGCCTACAGCTTTAATTTGCGTTTAAGCCCCTTGCCGCGCTCGAGCGCGTCCACGGCGTCCATCAGGCGGTGAGCGCAGCAAGTGTGCTGTTTCCTGAAGCGATTCATACTCCTCAAGCGAGACCATCACCACTGCTTGATCGCGATTTTTGGTGATCACCACTGGCGCATGATCTTCGCAAACTCGATTGATTGTGCTTGCCAGGTTTTCGCGGGCGGCGGTGTACGTAATCGATTTCACTTGGACGGGATTACTGTCCATGCACAGACGACGCAAGGCTACTGGCTGTCGCCCCAGCTTTTCTTTTTGAACGAAACCCGGCCTGAACCATGTTCGAACGCTTCGAAGTGCTCCGGGTTCTGTTGATAATACTTCTGATGATAAGCCTCGGCCGGGTAAAATTTCATAGCCGGTAAAATTTCCGTGACGATCGGTTTCTTGAATTTTCCGGAGCGCGTCAGTTTCTCCTTTGAAGCCTCGGCGATGTTTTTCTCCTGGTCGTTGCCATAAAAAATCGCAGCTCGATAGCTTGGCCCGATGTCGGTGAACTGGCCGTCAGCCTGCGTGGGATTGATTTGCCGCCAATAAATGTCGAGGAGCTGCTCGTAAGAGATTTTCGCCGGATCGTACGTGATTTCGATCGATTCGCGGTAATTGGTCTTTTCCGATGTAACGAGTTCGTAAGTAGGGTTCGGTTCTTTTCCACCGCTGTAGCCGACTACGGTTTTGATAACTCCGCTTGCTTTGTCAAAGGCCGGCTGAATACACCAAAAACAACCGCCCGCGAAGATCGCTGTCTTTGTTGTCGCCGGAGAAGCATCTTGTCCGTGGCTATGGGAAAACAGGACGCCAAGTGCGGCGCAGCCGAACGCGAGAAGAAAGCCTCGTTTCATATTTTCAATGTTAGCACGCTTGTTACCCGGTTGTTAGGACTCAATCAGGTTCGTTTTTGCTTGCCATCATGAAAGGTGCTGCTCATAAAGCGTATCGGCCTCACCGATAACGGAACCAGAAACCATCAAATTTTTCTCCTCAACGTGCCTGCGGACGAGGGTAATTCAGCTCACCGCAGGCACGTCTGTTCTCGCCTGATTCCGCAGTCGCAGTATTCCCTGACGAATCGGCTCCATCTGGAAGAGATTTTCGGATGTGACGCGCTGTTGCACGTGGATCTTGGCTGCGGCGAGGGTTCATTTCTTTGTGCCATGGCGCAGCGTCTTCCTGAGAAAAACTTCCTGGGCATCGAACGCCTGGCTGGCCGTGTGCGCAGCGCTGCACGCAAAGCCGCCGCTCTAAATAATGTGCGGCTGTTGCACATCGAGATCTCCTACGCAGTGCGGTATCTTTTGCCGCCGGGATCAGTGGAAACGTTTTATCTCTTGTTTCCAGACCCGTGGCCAAAGCGGCGGCATCATCGGCGCCGAACCGTCACCGCAGATTTTGTGAACACGCTTGGTGCTGCTCTTTGCACTGGAGGGGCTATTTACATCGCGACCGATCATCTTGAGTACTTCCGGAAAATCAAACAGATCGCGAGTTCAGTTGCCGGTTTGGCGATCGCGGACATCGACGTGGAGGTGCCTTCAAGCAAATTTGCCACGGTCTTCCAGCAGAAAGGCGCGCCGATTTACCGGCTTGTGCTGCGAAAAGTTTCGCCCGTCAAATAGCTTCGCGCTTCCCAACCGTCGTGATGGACGGAGAGTGTGACGGCGCCTGTCAGGTCTTGCCGGAAAAGTTTAATACCGCGTTTTTCCAATTCTTCGGCCAAGGCGTCGGTGATTCGCTCGTGATCGGGAAAATCGCGCGAGGTGGCGATGATCAGCCGCGGCCGCACCGCATCAAGGAACGCCGCAGAGCCAGATTGGCCGGAATTATTTTGGCCTTTGACGATGATGTTGCTGCGAAGATCGGAATGGCGCGCCAACAAAGCCTGCTCTGTGTTTACGCCGCTGTCCGACATGAACAAGATCGATGCTGCTGGCCCGATCAATAGATGAATGACCAGCGTTTGATCATCGGACATCGGCGACCTGAAGTTCGGCGGCGGAAACAAGACTTGCGCCGTAACATCTGGAGATACACGGAAGTTTTCTCCTGCAACGAGCGACTCCGGCTCAATTCGCCGCTGTCGAAACAAACGTTGCAAACGGCGGTGAATGGCTGAGCGATCGGGCGCCGGATTGTCGAGCACGCGCACTCGGGGAAAATCGTCGAGCAATTGTGCCGTGCCGCCGAGGTGAAGCGCGTCGCCATGTGTGAGGACCAAACCGCGAAGCCGATTCACGCCCGCCCAATGAAGGTACTCCCGCACGACGCGTTGATACGTCCGCGCATTCCCGCAGTCGAACAGCCAATCCGCGCCGCGTGTGTGCAAGTGGACCGCTGCTCCGGCCCCAACATCCAGAACCGTGATCCTGGCGACGAGCTTTTCGGGCCAACGCAGCTCGCCGGCGTAAAAATGGCCGCCGGGCACTTGCGCGAACAAGTTCACGATACCGAGCACCAGCATTGCGAGCGCCCAGTTCGCATTATTAAAAATGACTGCCAGCGACGGCAGCAGCGGTGTCAAAAGCAGGGACAGCAGTGCAATGGCGAGGACAAAGAAGGCAATTGGAACGACGACCAGGTTCGCGAGCAATGAAATCGGGGTGACAAGGTGAAAATACCAAAGGATCAAAGGCAGTGAGCCGATCCAGGCGGCAAATGAGACCGATCCTCCACGCGAAAGCCGTTGCGACGCGGAATCGAGCCAGGCTCGCGGCCCGCGCAATAGAGTTCGCGGCAGGAAAGGATCACTCGCTGTCCACTGACGCAAATACCAGAAAACCGGATCAGCAATCAGAACGATTGCGCCGACAACCGCGAAGGAAAGCTGAAAACCGGTGGAAAACATTTCGTTGGTGTCCCAGGCCAGAAGGAAAAAAGCCGCGGCAGCAAGACTGTTGAGCGCAAAAACTTTTCGATCGAAAAAGAAGCCGCCAACGAGGATGGACGCCATTACGGCTGCGCGTAGACTCGGCACGTGCAATCCAGTGATGGCCGCATAAAAAAAGAGCGACGGAATGATGAACGCCGCGGCCCACTTTCGTGACAGGCGCGCGACCGTAGCCACCATCCACAAAAGCGCCGCGACAATTCCCACGTGCAGACCGGCCACAGCGAAAAGGTGAATCGTGCCTGTTTGCTGAAACGGTTCTTCGATATCCTCCGGCGTGTCGTGCCTGATACCCAGCACGATGCCGCTGAGAAAACTTTCCACCTCGGGGGAGTTCTCCAGGTCGCGGCAAAGCGCTCTCTGCATCCATTCGCGCGAGGTCTCTGCCGCGCGCAGGAACGGATTGCCGCCGCCGTGACGAATCAGCGTGCCCTCTTCCGGATACCGCACGAAGAGCATTCGCCGAACGTCGCGACGCGCGAGGTATGACTGCATATCGAATTCGCCCGGATTTCGCGGCGGCGATATCGGTTCGGATGTTCCAAACAACTGCAGTTCATCGCCAAATGCAGGCGCGCCTTTCCAACGGACCTGCCAGACGGCGTGCGTACTTTGTTTCCTGCTTTCGAATTCGATTGATTTGAGCTTAAGCAGGAACGATGCGAATCCGCTCGGCGCAATCTTCGGTTCGCTGATGACGGAGCCGATTGCTGTAACAACTCGTGGCCGATTACCGAGTTCACCCACGAGCTGCTGGCCTTCTGTGTCTCGGGTATTAAGGTTGTGCAGCAGGAAAAAACCAGCACCGACGACGAGGTATGCCGCGGCCACTCGCGGCCGCCATGTCAAAGCAAGAGTGCTGATGGCAAGAATTATCGCCGCTGGATGCAGACCGGCAGATGGAATCGGAAAAATCTCGGCGATAATAATTCCCGTCGCGGCCATCAGCGCCAGACCAACAAATGGCTGGCGCGGCGCAGTGAGCATTTTCACCTGTCCGCTTTTCGCCTATGCCACGTTTGCAAGGCAAGTCGCAATCGTGATGGGGTTATCACGCCGATTCAAAACTCGGGGAAAACGCCCAACGCCCAACATTTGACTGTCTGAATTGGACGTTGCGCGCCTGCTCGCGCTTTTATCGGAGTTGAGCGTTGGGCGTTGAAGCGTAGATGCGCGAGTCCATAGCGAGCGTATTTTGCTCCATGCAGGATCTTTTTGAGGAAACGACGGACGTCGAACCCGCGCAGAGCGCTGCGCCGCTCGCTACGCGAATGCGTCCGCAGTCGCTCGAAGAATTCGTCGGGCAGGAACATATTCTTGGCCCGGGCAAGCTTTTGCGGCGGGCGATTGAAGCCGATCGTTTGCCTTCGGTCATCTTTTTCGGACCGCCGGGAAGCGGCAAGACCACGCTCGCGCGGATCATCGCAGAGATGACGCACGCGAAATTTATCCGCATCAGCGGCGTGGAAAGTAATGTTGCCGAAATGCGCCGCGTAATTGCCGCGGCGATGAATCGCATCCGCACGTCCGGTCGAAAGACGATCCTGTTCGTCGACGAGATTCATCATTTTAACAAAGCGCAGCAGGACATTCTTTTGCCCGATGTCGAGGCCGGAAATCTTCGGCTGATTGGCGCGACGACATACAACCCCTTTTTCTATGTAAACAGCGCGCTGGTGTCCCGCTCGCAGGTGTTTCGGCTCGAGCCGCTGACCGCGGAACAACTCGAGCTGTTGATCGATCGCGCATTGGCCGATAAAGAGCGCGGCCTCGGGAATTACAACGTCAAAATGGATAAGGACGCCCGGCGTCATCTGGCAAAGCTTAGCGACGGCGATGCACGGAAATGCTTAAACGCGATCGAGATTGGCGTTTTGACGACGCCGCCGGGGGTAGCGCGACCGTCCGCGGTTGCGTCTGGTAAAAGGGCAAGCGAGGACGCTCGCCCTACAATTCATTTTACGCTCGAAGTTGCCGAGCAAAGCATTCAGCAAAAAGCCGTGGTGTACGACCGTGCGGGCGACGCGCACTACGACACAATCAGCGCGTTCATTAAAAGCATGCGCGCTTCGGATGAAAAAGGCGCGATGTACTGGCTCGCGAAAATGCTGCACGCCGGCGAAGATTTTCGTTTCATTGCACGGCGCATCGTAATTTTTGCAAGCGAAGACGTCGGCCTTGCCGATCAAGAAGCATTACAACTCGCAATCGCGACCCAGCAAGCCGTGGAATTCGTTGGAATGCCCGAAGCTCGCATTCCCCTCGCGCATGCGACTGCTTACATGTGTCGCGCGCCAAAAAGCCGTGAAGCTTACAACGCGCTGAATGCCGCGACCGAACAGATTGAAATGGAGCAAACCGAGCGTGTTCCGGAGCGGCTCAAGAACAAACATTTCCCGGTAAATCCGGAGAGTTAACCACGAATGCACGCAAATCGACACGAATTGCGAGCTTACAAGTGACAGCTCGGAATTTGCGCGCGGAGCGCGCTTTGGAGTGCGGCGGCTTGACGCCGCTTTTTGGTCGCTTGGCCTTTTAGGATTGACGGACGCGCGATATTTTCTGGACACTCAGCGTCGCTAAACGGATCTGAATCAGGCGGAAGACCTCTTCCCTGCTGTGTTCTTCGTCTCTTGCGGACCCGCGAGCCAGAAAATCTAATTAAACGGGGAAAAGGAAGGAAGAACCATGCATTTATTGATTGAGTTCAAGAAGGGAAGTCCACTGTTTGTACTCGCGCTCGCGTTAGTCTGCTTCACTTTTACACGGAGCGCTCTGGCCGTCGTTCCACCACCGGATGGCGGTTATCCCGGCTTCACGACGGCGGAAGGAACGAACGCTCTTAAAAATCTTACAACCGGATCTGGTAATACGGGAGTTGGTTGGTATTCCCTCTTCAGCGCGACCACCGCAAGCTCCAACACCGGCGTCGGCGCTGGGACGCTGGCGTTGAACACCGCGGATTACAATACCGCCTGTGGCGCGGCAGCGCTTTTGTTCAATGGTACCGGTTTCGACAATACAGCTGTTGGCACAGCAGCGCTCTTGTTCAACACCATCGGCGAGGGTAACACGGCCACCGGGGCGTTTGCCCTCTATAGTAACACTGAAGGCGACTTCAACACTGCCAACGGAGAGTTCACGTTGTATTTCAACACCATTGGTGAGCGGAACACGGCCATCGGGGATAGTGCGCTATACTTAAACACTGAAGGCAGCCGCAATACAGCTATCGGGAATACTGCACTCCTCAACAATACCGACGGCAATGACAACACGGCCAATGGGGTTGGTGCGCTGCGGAACAACACGACCGGCGACGAAAACACGGCCACCGGTGTGCAAGCGCTCTCTAGCAACAATAATGGCATCGTCAATACCGCTACGGGGTCTCGAGCGCTCACCAGCAATACGGACGGCACGAGCAACACGGCCACCGGGGTTGACGCACTTCACGACACGACGACTGGTGGCGGCAACACGGCCCATGGTTATCAAGCGCTCTTACACAACGACACAGGCGACTACAACACGGCCGATGGCCTTTTTGCCTTGGGTAGCCTCACGACCGGCCACAACAATACAGCCGTGGGCCGTTCAGCAGGCACCAGCGTCACTACGGCCGATCACGTTATTTGTATCGGCGCTAACGTTAGTGGTGCCAACGTGAGCAACAGTTGCTATATCGGCGAGATTTTCGGTGTTACCTCTTCCGGAGGAACTGCTGTGTTCATTAATTCAAGTGGAAAACTTGGGACCGCTACATCTTCCCGACGGTTTAAAGAGGAGATAAAGCCAATGGACAGGTCCAGCGAAGCGGTCTTGGCGCTTAAGCCAGTGACATTCCGTTACAAGAAAGAGGTGGATTCCGATGGCATCCCGCAGTTCGGTTTAGTGGCCGAGGATGTAGAAAAGGTGAATCCTGATCTCGTGGTGCGCGACAAAGAAGGAAAACCGTACACAGTGCGCTACGAGCAAGTGAACGCGATGTTGCTCAATGAGTTTTTGAAAGAGCACCGCAGGAACGAGGAACAGCAAGCGACTATCGCGCGCCAGCAAAAACAAATTGAAGTGCTTGCTGCGGGTCTACAGAAAGTGAACGCCCAGCTTGAAGTGATCAGGCCCGCGCCGCAAACAGCGTTGAACAATCCATAAGATTTTAGGCAGTGGGGTTGGCGATCCTTTCGCGTCTGTTCGCGTCATTGACAGGCAGGCAATTTGTCTTGCCAAACCCGCAGATTTTTCCAAACTCGACGTCGCTAAACGGATCTGAATCAGGCGGAGGACGTTTCCCCGCAAGGTTCTTCGCCTCTTCCGGACGCCGCAATTCCAGAATCAACTCAGCGGGGCTAAAGGAAGGAAGAACCATATGAATCCATTGATTCAGTCTAAAGCGACAATTCTGCCACTTCTCATTTCACTCGTCCTGACCTGCTTCTCAATTGCACCCAAAGCGAAAGCCGTCAGTCCGCCGCCGGACGGAGGCTATCCCGGCCTGAACACTGCTGAGGGTGAGGATTCGCTTTTCAATCTCACAACGGGTCTCGGCAATACGGCCATCGGTTGGCAGGCCCTCCATGACAACACAACCGGCATCGGCAACACTGCCGCCGGTGACGGTGCGCTCCATGACAACACAACCGGCGGAATCAACACTGCCGCGGGTGATGGTGCGCTCTTTAGCAACACCACCGGCAGTTCAAATACGGCCAACGGTGCCAATGCACTCTTGCTCAATAACGGTGACAACAACACGGCCAGCGGTGAGGGTGCAATGCAGAATTACATAGCTGGAAGCAACAACACAGCTAATGGTTTTGAAGCTCTGTTTGGCGACAGTCATGATCGTTCAACCGGGAACTTCAATACGGCCACCGGTGTTCAAGCGCTCTTTAGCAACACAACCGGCGGCAGCAACACGGCCAGCGGTTATCTGGCACTCTTTGGCAACACAACCGGCAGCTTCAATGTGGCTAACGGCGCGAACGCGCTCCAAAGCAACACCACTGGCGGCTCCAACGTCGCCAATGGCGGGTTTGCTCTCTTTAGCAACACCACTGGCGCCAACAACGTGGGGGAGGGATTCGATGCGCTCATCAATAATACCACCGGCAACAGTAATATTGCCATTGGCCCTGGCGCCGGTGGCTCGTTGACCACGGGCAGCAACAATATCGATATCGGCGCCCTTGGTGTTGCGGGTGAGGGCCACACCATTCGCATCGGCACACAGGGAATTCAGACGAAAACGTTCGTCGCCGGTATTAATGGAGTAGTAGTTAGAGGCGCACCGGTTAAGGTAAATGCCGACGGTCAACTTGGCACGACACCCTCCTCGGCTCGTTTCAAGCAAAACATCAAGCCGATGGACAAGGCGAGTGACGCTATTCACGCGCTTAAACCGATCACTTTCCATTACAAAAAGGAGATTGATCCGGCAGGCAGATCGCAGTTCGGACTCCTGGCCGAAGAAGTAGAAAAGGTGAATCCTGATCTGGTGGTGCGCGACAACGAAGGAAAACCTTACAGCGTGTGCTACGAGGCGGTGAATGCGATGTTGCTCAACGAGTTCCTAAAGGCGCACCGCAAGAATGAAGAACAGGAAGCGACAATCGCACAGCTAAAAAACGAGATGGAAACAATCGTTGCTCGTCTCAAAGAACACGATTCAAAGCTCCAAAGAGTGAGCGCTCAGATCGAGCTCAGTGAGGCTGTTGGGCAAGCGGCGTTGAACAATCCATAGGATTTTAGCCATACTGCCCGCGAGTCCACCCGCCTCCGTCTCGCTGCTGCCGTCGGCGCGGCAGGCGTGGAGCACGTGATATTGCCTTTTTCCGACTGCCAGTTGGGCGATTCGCCGCAGCGATTTGTGTTGCCAAGCCCGCAGATTTTTTCCAAACTCGATATCGCTAAACGGATCTGAATCAGGCGGAGGACTTTTTGCCCCGCTAGGTTCTTCGCCTTTTCCGGACCGCGCAATCAAAAGAATCAACGCGGCGGGGAAAGAAAGGAAGAACCATGAATCCATTGATTCAGTGTAAAACGACAATTCGGCCACTTCTTATCGCTGGTGTGCTCGCCTGCTTTGGACTTTTGTCAAAAGCGGAAGCAGTTGTGCCAGCACCAGACGGCGGCTATCCCGGGGGCAATACGGCAGAAGGGCAAAACGCCCTTTTGAGTCTTACCACCGGCGGCTTCAACACAGCGCTTGGTTGGTTTTCGCTCTGGAGCCTTACGACCGGCAGCTACAATACCGGTGTTGGCGCTGGAACGCTTGTGCTCAACACGGGGGATTCCAATACCGCAGTTGGCACTGGGGCGTTGTTGCTCAACACCACCGGCCACCGCAACACGGCCATTGGCTTTGGTGCGCTCTTTGTCAACAACACCGGCGGGGACAACACGGCGAACGGTGTTAACGCGCTCGGCAACAACACCACCGGCGCCAGCAACACTGCTACCGGTCGGAACGCGCTCCTGGACAACGCTACCGGCGGGGACAACACGGCCAACGGCGATTCCGCGCTCTTTAGCAACACGGAAGGCAACAGCAACACGGCCGTTGGTACGGGTGCGCTCGTTAACAACACAACCGGCTTTAACAACACGGCCTTGGGCTCTCAAGCCGGCGGCAACGTTAGCACGGCCAATAACGTTATTGCTATCGGCACGGATGGCGCGAACGTGAGCGACAGCTGCTTTATCGGCAACATTTTTGGGGCAACTGCCTCGAGCGGAACGGCAGTCTTCATCAATTCCTCCGGACAGCTTGGGACGGTCACTTCTTCGCGGCGGTTCAAGAAGGAGATTAAACCGATGGATCAAGCCAGTGAATTCATCCACGCGCTCAAGCCGGTGACGTTTCACTACAAAAACGACGCCACAGGCACGCCGCAGTTTGGTCTAATCGCTGAGGAAGTAGCCGAGGTGAATCCTGATCTCGTGGTGCGCGACGAAACAGGAAAAGCCTATAGCGTACGTTACGAGCAGATAAACGCGATGTTGCTCAACGAGTTTCTGAAGGAACACAAGAAAGTCGACGAGCAGCAAGCGGCGATGTGGCAATTAAGATTCAAGGATGCAAAGCAGGAAGCTAGGATCAGCGAACTCAAGACAGAGCTGGGAGTGCTCACAGCTGAGCTTAAAGAGCAGGCCACACAAATCCAGAGGGTCAGCGCACGGATCGAGAAGAACGATCTTTCGCCACATGTAGTTACCAGCAGATAGGGCAGTGACCCCTCACCGCGTAAGGCAGCTGGGCTAATCGCTGCTTCCGCGGGTGGACGCTGCGCTGAGGACAGCGCACACTACAGCAACTTGCTGAATGGTTATGCCAACGCGTGAAGGTGGATCAATCGGTCGATTTCTCCGCCTAATCCGGTTTTCACATACAATTTTTGCGCTGCCATTTGCGCTCGGTGCACTGGTAGTGGCGGCGAACGGCTGGCCCTCCCTGAGAATCCTGTTTCTGGTCGTCCTCTGCATGGTATTCGCGCGCACCGCGGCGATGCTTTTCAATCGGCTGGTTGACTGGTCGCTGGATCAACGCAACCCGCGAACGGCTTCGCGTCACTTGCTCGTTTCAAAATCCGTTGCTCTCACTTTGCTCGTGTTCAGTTCCGCGGGATTCACTGCGTCGGCAGCGGCAATTAACCACCTGACCTTCCTGCTCGCGCCAGTCGCACTTTTTGTGATTTTCTTCTATTCCGTCACGAAACGCTTCACCAGCGCGACGCATTTCTTTCTCGGGCTCGCATTAGCAGTGGCTCCAATCGGCGCGTGGATTGCGCAGACGGGGAAGATCGATCTCGCGCCTATTGTTCTCGCAGTGGGCGTGATTTGCTGGGTGGCCGGATTCGATCTGATCTACGCCACCCAGGACTATGATTTCGACCGGCGCGAAGGGATTCGTTCGATTGTGGTAAAACTTGGAATCACGCGCAGTCTACATCTGGCTCAGGTATTGCATCTCTTAACCTTCATTGCGCTCATTGGGTTTGGCTTGGTGGCGAGGCTTGGGTCGCTCTATTACTGGTCAATGCCCCTAATCGCAGGAGCGCTCCTGTACGAACACAAAATAGAGAAACGCGATCTCGCCGGAATCAATCGCGCGTTCTTTCAAAGCAATGCTTTCGTGAGCGCCGTGTTTCTCGTCGCAGTTTGCGCGGACCGGCTGACTTAAGCTGGTCAGCACGGCAATAGTGTTCTCATTAACACCCCGCTTCAGCGGGGTGCGAATGGGAGCGACGAGTAAGAACTGCTTTAGCAGTTTTCCAATGTTGTTAAAAAACCGCTGAAGCGGTTCAGATTCTGGCGCGCCTGAAATCACCTCGCTGAAGCGAGGTGTTAATGAGAATCACATCGCGTTTAACATGGCCACGCGCTTCTCGTGACGCCCGCCGTCGAAACCGGTTTCGAGCCAGATGCGCACGATGTTGAGTGCGAGATCTTCGGGAATCAGGCGCTCACCGAGCGAAAGCACGTTTGCGTCGTTGTGGTGGCGGGAGAGCCGAGCGGACTCTTCGTTCCAGCACAGCGCGCAGCGGACGCCGTGAACTTTGTTGGCTACCATCGCTTCGCCGTTGCCGGAACCGCCGAAGACAATGCCTCGATCGCATTCGCCGCGCGCCACTGCTTCCGCTGCCGGACGGATGAACAGCGGATAATCCACGGGCTCCTCACTGAATGTGCCGACGTCTTTTATTTCGTGGCCGAGCGAGACAAGCAGTTGCTTTACTTTTTCTTTGTAAGCGAAACCAGCGTGATCGGAGCCGAGCGAAATTTTCATACGTCTGTCATTCCAAGCGAAGTCGAGGAATCTCTAATTATTGATCACCGCCGCGTCTACCAAAAGGAAAATAGTTAGAGATGTCTCGACTTCGCTCGACATGACAATCGTTACGCATCCTGCAATTTGGCGAGCTCGCGCCAAATCTCCTTCTCCCGCTCGGTTATTTTCTTCGGCACGTTGATCTGAGCGACGACGTACAGATCCCCGCGTTTTCCAGAGACTCCGGGCAAACCACGTTCACGCAAACGAAATCGTTGTCCGCCCTGTGTCCCCGCCGGAATTTTCAAGCGCACTTTTCCTTCAAGCGTAGGCGCCAGCAGTTCGCTTCCGAGTACTGCCTGCCACGGCTGGATTTTCACCTCGTGGATCAGGTCGCTGCCTTCGACCGTAAAATCGGGATGCCGCGCCAGACGCACGCGGAGAAAGAGATCGCCGCTTTTGCCTCCGCGCACGCCGGCTTCACCCTGGCCGCGCAAACGGATTCGCTGTCCTTCGTGAACACCGCGGGGGATCTTGACCTGGTATTGTTCAACTTTGTCTGACCCCGCCCGACGCAGTGACACGGTGCGAGTTGAACCGTGCAACGCTTCTTCCAGTGTGACCATGATGTCAGCTTCAACATCGGCGCCACGCTCCGTCGTTGCCTGGCGGCCGCCGAATCCTCCGAAAGCCGATCGGCCGCGGCCGCCGCCAAAGAATGCCTCGAAGAAATCGCTAAAGCCGGTTCCGTCGAACTCGAATTGAAC
>DATBDI010000249.1:0-3752 GCA_036270025.1 Candidatus Udaeobacter sp.
TTCACGATTTCGGACTGTCCGGTCAGCGAAACGTTTTCAGTGAGCGGGGAGAACATCACGATTCGGTGAATCTTATGAGGCTGTTTCGACGGAAAATCTTTTGCCCGGTCGAGCAGGGTGCGCATCGCGACCAGTCCGCCGTTGCTGTGAGTCACGATCGTAAGGCTTTTGTAATCCTCGTCCAGGTGGGTCAGCAGGCGATCGAACCTGGCCGCTTCTGCCTCGAACGCCGACAGGTCGCGATGGAACGTTGTTTTGAAGCCGTAAAAGACGAAGTCGTAGTTTCGATTAAAGCGCGGATCGTCGAGCAAGACCTTCGGCTTGCCCCAAGTGCTGACATAATCGCCGGTGAATCCGTGAACGAAAACGATCACGTCCTTGGCCTGAAAGACCCTGTGCCGCAGATGCAACAAGCTGCCCTTGTAATGCGGCTCCTCGCAAAACCATCCTTTGTCCGTTAGCCCAAGCCAGCTCAGTGTCGTCGCATCAGAGACCAGCGCACCCTGCGGCAGCTTATTATAATCGTTCGCGAACCATCGCCCGACATATCCCCTCAGGGTCCAAAATCCGATCAGCGCGACCAAGACCAACAGGATGTAGCGATACCGCCAGCAAAGCCGCCGATAAGAACAGATGCGATGGCACTCCTTGCAGCGATAGGATCGATCGTCAATCTCCGAGAAACAGGCCGGACATTTCATAGCTCATTGTCTCCTAATTCTTGTCTCCCCGAAACAGCTGCCGACAGATTGTGCAGTTCATGATCATGCGAAGTTAGTTCAATCATCCCGCTAACGGATTGGGTCGCAAATAAGACTTAGGGCCAACATCGTCGTATGGCATTTGCGGCCACCCGCAATGCGGGCGTGCCCAGCCGCAGGGCCTAGCAAAAAGAATTACGGATTAACTACCATGAAGTTCTTGTTCTCGATACTTCTCGCCACTGATATGTGTCGATGAATGGCAGCGATGAAGATATTGCGATTCTTCGCTTGTGTGCTGGCCTTGATTGCCGAAGTCCTTTGTGTCGGGTGGGCATTTGGCGCGATTTACTTTGATTTCCCGATAGCCAACGCGCCGGCCGCAATTCTGTTTGTTCTTTTCTTGACCGCGATTGTCGTTTTTGTTCGCGGCTTGCTGCCGAAGCTTGCCGGAGTATTTGGAGCATTCGCGATCATTCTATTGTGGTGGCTGACATTGAAGCCGAGCAATGATTGTGCGTGGCAACCGGACGTTGCCCAGACTGCCTGGGCAGAGATCAATGGTGACGAAGTAACGGTCCACAACGTGCGGAACTGCGATTACCGCACAGAGACCGATTTCACGCCGCACTGGGAAACGCGCACGGTGCGGCTCTCTCAGATCACGGGAATGGACGTGGCTATTAATTACTGGGGTTCGCCCTGGATCGCGCATCCCATTGTGAGCTTTCAATTTGCTGACGCGCTTCCGCTCTGCTTTTCCATTGAAACACGCAAAACCATTGGACAGCAGTACTCCACGTTGGAAGGTTTTTATCGGCAGTACACGCTCATTTACGTCGTGGCGGATGAGCGCGATTGCATTCGCCTACGCACTAATTATCGGCGCGAGGATGTTTATCTTTACCACACCCTGGCTTCCCCGGCTCAAGCGCGGGAGAGATTTCGCGAATACATAAAAACTCTCAATGCCCTGCGCGAAAAGCCGCGCTGGTACAACGCCGTTACAAGCAACTGCACCACAAGTATTCGCACCCAGCGCGCAGTCAAACTTCGTGCACCATGGGATTGGCGCATTCTCCTTAATGGAAAGGCCGACGAAATGCTTTATCAGGATCACGCCATCGCAACCGGTGGATTGTCCTTCACCGAATTGAAACAGCGCAGCCTCATTGACGAACGCGCTCGCGCCGCGGACCGGGATCCAGACTTCTCACGCGTGATCCGCGAAGGGCTCCCCAAGGCAGATTAGTGGCTTGCGCTTTAGAGCACACGCCATTTCGGTTCGCGCGAATTTCTGTGTGTTTCCCACAAACGGATTCCGCCAGCGAATGCATTTTCATTACTTCCGCGCTCAATTCCGTGTGGTAACCGGCGGAACCGATTCACCAGTCCGCCGCCGACCACCACATAGTCTGCGATGAAACATCGTTTTAGTTGTTGCAGAGCATAAACCACTTCGCGCTTCCATTTTTTTTCCCCAAGTAGTTCGAGGCCCGGAATGCCGAGGTAATTTTCAATGATGTGTCCGTCACCGTACGGCAGATCACCCAGCTCAAGCGGCATCAGGTTTCTCTCCCACACCAGAGCTGAGCCCAACCCCGTTCCGAGTCCGAGAAACAACATCCGTTTACCACTGCGGTAGCTGCCCAGGGCTTGCATTGCTGCGTCGTTTAGCAGACGCACGGGAAGCCGAAGCGCCTTTGAAAAGTCAAAGCCAACCCAGCCTTTGCCCAGATGCTTCGGATCTCTTGTGATTCCTCCGTTACGCACCGGCGCCGGAAAACCAATAGAAACGCGGTCGAATTTCCATCCGCGAACGTTCTTCTTAATTTCGTCGACCAACTGCCGCGGTTTGATGCGTGAGCCGGAAGGAAATTCGCGGTGATGGCGCCCTGACATCAGCAGTTTTACGTGGGTGCCGCCGATGTCGACGACCAGAATGTTTCTGCTCATGAGCCAGCGTCCACGGCTCCGTTCTACGCGAAGGCGTCAATCGCGCGGTCGCGACCAGCCAAGGCGCTGAAAGATGCTTTTTCCCTCTGGTTTCGCCGCTGTACTGCCAGGCCAGCATTCGACTGTTTCCAGAGCCAGAAAGCGGAACAGCAAATGCCGGACCGACTTCAAATCCAGTCGGAGATTTTTGGCGATTTGTTGAACGGACCGGGCACCGTTGAATTGCGACGCGAATTGCGCCTCATCCGAATTCAGCTTCAACTTTTGCACCCGCTCGAAACCGTCTTTCGTGTAAGCTGGAATCGACGCCGGATCGAAACTTGCAGGTTGATCGGGACTCTGAGCAAGACGTAGTGTCTCCAGCGCCCACTCGCTCATATCGGGATGGCCGGGCATATCGCCGACCTCGCTCAGCAGATCGGCATTTTTTTCAAACATGATCCAGGGGCGTGACGCCGTCCAAAGCTTGGAGAAAAGCCTTTGCCCATACTCCTGTATCAACTCCATTCCGGTGTCGCGTGCGATGGACTCCTCGCGGAGGAGAGTCAAAAGGAATGGTGTACCGTTTTTTCTCTGGTTGTCGCGCGCTCGATCAAGCATGACTACATCAACTCCACCAAGAACGTCCGCCGCATCGGGGCAATAGAGGTCTGGATCGCGGGTTGTGACTAAAACTATCTCGCCATCACGAGCCAGGAGGTCGATGGGCTCCTCGTCCCAATATGATCGAAGCAAACCGGTGAGCTTTTCCGTTGCGATAGCTCGGAGCGCGCGATTTAACGAGAGCAAATTCGCGTGACCGCAAAAATAAACGTCCGCGGTGCCCGGCTCCTTTCGGGGGACCACTTCCGTCACCGACTCTTCACCAACTCCCTCGGCCCAATCTGGATCGGATGCGGTTGCGCGCCACCAATCATCGGACTGAGTCGCCTCCGCGTCGGCCCGAGGCTCCTGCACAGATTCCTCCTCTTCGGGAGCAGGCGGAGTGTCTGCCTGTTCTCGCTCTTCCCTGTTCGAATGTTCCATTTGAGCTTCCAGTGACCTGGGGTGGCCGTGTGATTCCGGCATGCGTATTCCTTTGGGTTAAGCAAACGC
>DATBDI010000250.1:0-3069 GCA_036270025.1 Candidatus Udaeobacter sp.
GAAATGGAGATGTTTCGCGACGGGTCAGGTCCGCTGTACGAATTTATGAAGAGTATCGGACGCGACATGACCGACTGCGGGAGCGAAACGCCGCTGGAGCTATTTCTCGGCGCGTCCGGCCCGCGCACGGCGGGTAAACTGGAGCGCGCCCTACAAAGATGGATCGTTGCACATTTAAACGAACTCGTGGAGAGCGACTTTGAGCTGTTGAAAAAATGCGGCGCACAATTTCATGTCGTGCATTGCCCGCGAAGCCACGATTACTTTGGGCACAGCCGGTTCCCGTTCGAGCGTCTGCGCTCTCTCGGACTGAACATTTGCCTCGGCACCGACAGTCTCGCCAGCAACCAGAGCTTAAGTCTGTTCGACGAGATGCGTGCTTTTCAAAAGAAGTTTCCGGGCAGTTCGCCGCAAGAAATTCTCCAGATGGTGACGGTGAATCCGGCGCGCGCGCTGCGGCGGGATAATGCGCTTGGACGGATTGGACCGGGATTTCGTGCCGATCTCATCGCCATTCCCATTGGTGCGGGCAACGTCCACGACGGAATCATTGCTTTCAAAGACGCGGTTGATTGGGCGCTGCTGGATGGAAAAGAGCAGCGTAAAACTGCGGAGCCTGTTACGATCCTTCCATGAGGTCCGGCAAGGGGAATTCGCCAAGCACACGCGAGATGGAGCGAATCACCTGGCTGGAGTTTCGCGAGTGGGTGCCCGCAAAGATCAACACTGTATTGTTGCCGCTGGGCACGCTCGAGCCACATGGTGTGGCTCCCAACGGCACGGACATTCTCGCGCCACTGGCCATGGCACGCGATATCGCGCCGCGCGTGAACGCAATGGTCGCTCCAGTGATTCCATACGGATTCACCGGAGTCATGGATGCTTACCCGGGCAGCTTTACCGTTCCTGAAGAAAGTTTTCGCAGCTACGTGCGCGCTGTTCTTGTTGGTCTCGCAAAGAACAAGTTCAAGAACGTGATTCTGCTGAACGGCCACGGCGGCGGGCAAACAGCGATTTTGACGGGGCTCACGCAGGAGGTCGGACGCGACACCGGCACGCGACTGTTGGTGGTAAACTGGTGGTCTTATTGCAGTGACATCACACTGGAGGTGTTCGGTGAGGACGGTGGTCACGGCGCAGAAAATGAGACCGCGTACGTGATGGCAATCGATCCCGCTCTCGTTCGCAGCCAGGATTACAAACAGGAAATGGCGACACCGTTGCCGCCGCCGAACTCGTGGAGCGCTTACCCGTTTCCCTCAACGGTGATGCTCTACAAAGAAGGCCAAGGTCAGCCGACTTTCGATCTCGCGAAGGCGAAACAGTATTTCACCAAAGTGAACGACAAAATCGCCCATTTAATTCAAGAGACGATCGAAAAATGGGACATGGCCGGGGTGTAAGCTGAAACCTGCAGAGGCACCGCCATCGTGCAATCGACCGCGCCGGGCGGCTGCAAGCCTGCCGCTTAGCTTGCCTCCATTAAGCCGTACCGCTAAGCTCGGCATATGGCCGGCCAGGGAATGCGGCAGACACAGAATCTTGCATTGCAGCAAGTTCTTTCGCCGCAGCTGCAACAAAGCCTGCTCATTCTCCAGACGCCTCTGCTGGAGCTCCGCAACCTGGTTCAACAGGAAATGGAAACTAATCCGGTGCTCGAGGAGTTGGCGGAACAGCCTGCGACCGATGGAACCGAGGTGGAACCTGCCGCAGACGACAATTTCAAAAGCGAATTCGAGAAGCTCGCGAGTCTGGACGAGGAATGGCGCGATTACATGGCGCAATCCGCTGGGTATCGCGATGGTTTCACGACTTCAAAAGAAGCGCAGGAGAAAAGGCAATTCGTTTTTGATTCGATTCCGGTTCAGGAAACGCTGCAGCAAAATCTGATCGGTCAACTGAATCAGACCGTGCTGAGCGCCGAAGATCGCAAAGCAGCGGAGCTAATCATTGGCAATATCGATGACAACGGGTTTCTCCAAAGCACGCCGGAGGAGATGGCGCTGAACTCGGGTATTCCGCAGGAGGACTTCGAGAAGATGCTGGCGCTGATCCAGAGTTTTTATCCGGCAGGAGTCGGTGCACGGGATTTGCGCGAGTGTTTGCTCATTCAACTGCAACGGGACGGCCGAGAACACAGTCTCGAGTACAGAATTGTCTCTGAACACATGGACGATTTGGGCAAGAGGCGTTTTCCCGAAATTGCGCGCCGAATCGGCATCAGTGTTGAGGAGGTCCAGAAAGCGGCTGACAACATCGCGCGGTTAAACCCTCGGCCCGGGCAGGTCTTCGCTGCTGCGCCGCAAAATTACGTGCTGCCGGACGTGATCGTGGAAAAGGTCGATGACGATTACCAGATCATCCTCAATAACGAGCAAATTCCGCATCTGCGGATCAGCAATCTGTATAAGGACATTATTGCATCCGGCGACTCGCAGGGCGCCGACGTCAAAGATTACGTCCGTGACAAAATCCGCAGCGGAAAGTTTCTCATCCGCTCAATCCACCAGCGCCAGCAGACCATCTCTAACATCGCGCAGGAGATCGTTTCGCGTCAGCGCGATTTCCTCGATCACGGCCCATCGCATCTGAAACCGATGACGATGGCGGAAGTTGCCGATGCAGTCGGTGTGCATGAGACAACGGTGAGCCGCGCCGTGTCCGGCAAATATATGGCCACGCCCCAGGGCGTGTTTGAGATGAAATATTTTTTCACGTCCGGTTACCAAACCGCGACCGGCGAATCGCTCAGTAACACCAGCGTCAAGGAAGCCGTTCTCGACTTGATAAAACACGAGAACGGCAGCGCGCCGTTGAGCGATCAAGAGATCGTCCAGATTCTCAGCGAACGCGGCATCCCGATTGCGCGCCGCACCGTGGCCAAGTACCGCACGGAACTAAACATTCTCCCAAGCCATATGCGGCGGAAATATTGAAGCTTCGCCTCAGGTGGAATGGTTGAAGCGTTAAATCGTTGAAGCGTTGTAGCGGCGTTTGTGCCAACCGCCAAGTTCAGCCGCAGGCTGCACGATTCACGATTCACGTCTCAAAAAGTTTTATTTCATCCGT
>DATBDI010000251.1:0-26563 GCA_036270025.1 Candidatus Udaeobacter sp.
ATCATCGCGAGCCGCAAAGCGGCAGCCCGGCGGCAGCGGATCACTCTTAGTGCCGTTACCTTCGGGGCGTTGCTAGCCGTCGGCCTGGCGATTGTTGCATTCATTCAGCGGCAGCAGGCCATTGAGCAAAAGAACGAAGCGGAGCGGGCCACGCAGGTCGCGCTCTCCCGGCAACTGGCTGCACAAAGTGAGCTACTGAGAAACCAGCATCCGACGTTCTTACCGCGCAGCGTTCTTCTGGCTGCAGAAGCCATGCAGCGCTTTCCTTCCATCGACGCCCACGTCATCCTGCGCGCGGGTGTTAGCTTGTTACCGCGCCGGCTAGCTCAGATGGAGCACGACGGAGATGTTCGCTGCGTCGCGATGGCGATCGACGGCAAATACGCTGTCTCGGGCAGCGAAGATGGGACCGCTCGAATCTGGGAGGTTCCATCCGGGAAGCTACTTGCTCGTCTGGAGCATGGCGGGCGGGTCAGCGCCGTGCTGCTAGCTAACGATGGAAACTATTTGGCGACTCGAGGGGGAACAAAGGCGGGCAAGGTGGCGGTGCGGTTGTGGAGAGCGCCAGGTGGAAAGTTAATTACTCAGATTCCCCAGGCTGACGGAGCTATCGCTTTTAGTCCCGACAGTAGGCAGTTTGCCGTCGCAACCTTCGGCGCAACCTCCGGCGGCCTCCTGATCTACGATCCGGCCACGGGAAAGAAGAGCTTCTCAATATCCGGAAATGCTCCGCACGCGCTGGCCTTCACTGCAGATGGCGGACGCCTCACGAATGGAGAACGGGTCTGGGATGCTGTCACGGGCCAGGAGGTATCGCGGTTCCAGTTCCAGCCGGGTGAGAACGATCAAGTGAGAGCGGCCACCTTTAGCCCGGACGATAAATTCATTGTCACCGGCACAGGCGGGCAATTCGCCTACTTGTGGGACGCAGCAACCGGCCAGCGGCTAAAGACTTTCAGGCAGAAGAGACAAAAAAGTTATGCCGCGCTGGAAGACCTGTTTCGGCACGATTTCAGCATGACGGTTTCGTTCAGCCAGGACGGGAAATACTTGGCTACGGCGGGCGGAGATATCCAGGCGCGTGTCTGGGAGATCGAAGGACAGAAAGAGATGGCAACGCTACCGCACCAGAACATGGTAAGCTGGGCCGCTTTTACTGGCGACGGTCAGCAGGTGTTAACTACAGGAGACGACGGAACTGTCCGTCTTTGGGAAGCCCTCAGTGGTCATGAAATAACCCGGATCACCGAGGACCAGGAAGCGGAGCGAGCCAGTGAAGCTAGTCCTACCTCGAGCGGCAAATATATCGTGGTGGGAGCAGGCCGGCGCGTTTCCCTTTGGGAAAGCGCAACTGGCCGAGTTAGCCGCCGCCTCGTGCACAAGACCGCAGTCACCGACGTGACTTTCAGCCGCGATGGCAAGCTGCTCGCCACGTGTGATGCGACAACCGCGCGAGTCTGGGATGTTGCGAGCGGCGAATCGATCGCCCCACCCATGATCCAGCAAGAGCCGAACATCGGTTCGTCGATGCGCGATCAACTTAAGAGTGTCGCTTTCAGTGCCGACGGAAAACTGCTGGGCACGGCTAATGGAGATGGCACAGCCCGGATTTGGGATGTAAGCAGTGGAAACGAAATCGTTCGCCTTTCGCTGAAAGGCTCGGCAGATACGGCTTCTTTCAGTCCTGACGGAAAATTCTTCGTCACGGCCAGCTCAGGAGATATGGCCAATGTGAATATTAATCTATGGAATGGTCCAGACTGGCACCTGGCCTTCCAAGAGAAAGGCTGGGGCACTCTTTTCATCCCCGCCCTCCTCAGCCCGGATGGTAAGCTGCTTGCGATCGCACAGGAGAACAAGCTGCAAGTTCTTGAAGTAACTAACCGGAAACAAATCTTAAGCATCGATTGCCAAGACCTTTTAACCTTTGCCTTTAGTCTGGATTCCAAATACATCGCAGCGGCTGATGGCAAGGGCACTGTGTTGATTACCGAGATCACATCCGGACAGCGCATGGCTACCTTGAAGCATGAGAGCGTGGTTGGATCGATCGCATTCAGCCCTGATGGCAGATATGTCGCCAGTAGAAGTGGCAAAGTGGCGGTAATCTGGGAGTGGAAAAACGAGAAAGAAGTGCGCCGCTTCCCCCACGAAGCCGATGTCGCTGCCTTCAGCTTCTCGTCGGATGGAACAACCCTGGCCACGGCGGCCGGGAATGACGCAAGAGTGTGGGATGTGGCTTCCGGAGAGGAGTTAGCCCGAGTAAGTCACGACCAGCCAGTGACCCGAGCGGTCTTTAGCCCCGACGGAAAATCACTCGCGACCGCTGGGGATGATGGCGTGGTGCAACTCTCACGATGGCGTCCACAAGACCTGCTGGACGAAGCCTGTGCGCGGTTGACACGGAATCTAACGCCCGATGAATGGCATCAATACTTAGGCGATCAGCCTTATCGAAAAACCTGCCCGGCGTTGCCATAGCAGCGAACCAGTTCTATGCGCCCCTTTCAGCCCGGACGGCCGGCAGGTTCGCCAACGCCAAAAGATTCGGAGAGATATGTCTTGACTGTTCCTCGGGCAATCGAAAGATGGCGATGGCGTCAAGTTCGTTAGGCCTCTCCAGTTAAGCACCTGACCCTCTTGCGCGGAGAACCGCGAACTTAAGGGTTGTTCGCATACTTAGGGTATCATGTTATGCCAGCAGCGTCCGGCGACAAGCAGATCCCGCGATCAGAGGAAGTCTTCATCTCGTATTCGCGCAAGGATAAGGAGTTCGTGCGCCGGCTGGACGAGGAACTGAAGCGTCGTGATCGGGAAGCCTGGGTGGATTGGGAAGGGATTCCGCCTGGAGACACATGGGAGAAAACGATCTACGGGGCGATCGAGGCTACCCATACGTTTATCTTCGTGCTCACACCCGATTCGATCGCATCTGAGGTGTGCGGCAAAGAAATCGCGCACGCAGCGGCCAATAACAAACGTCTCGTGCCGATCGTCCATCGCGATGTAGCGGCCGATGGCGTGCCGAAATCGCTTGGAGAACTGAACTGGATTTTCTACCGGGAGAGCGACGATTTTGAGGAGGCTACTAATACTCTGGTCCGCGCGCTCGATACCGATCTCAAGTGGGTGCGCGCGCACACGCGTCTGCTCACTCGTGCAATCGAGTGGGAAAACAAAGGAAGGAACAACAGCTTCGTCCTGCGCGGCGATGATCTGCGCGCCGCCGAGCAATGGCTGACCGAAGCGGGCGCCGACAAGGAGCGCCAGCCCACCGCGCTGCAAACTGAATACATCATTGCCAGCCGAAAGGCCGCCGCGCGCCGGCAGCGGATTACGCTGGGGGCGGTGAGCTTTGGCCTTGTAGTCGCCATCGTGCTGGCGCTCCTCGCCTGGCAGCAATGGACAAAGGCCCTGAAAACTCTGAGTGGTTCCTACTTCCAGGAGGCCTGCGGCTTGGTCGATGATGATCGAGCACCAGAGGCTCTGGCTTACTTGGCGCGTGCGCTGGAAGTTGACCCATCGAACAGGCCGGCGGCAATCCGGCTGCTGACGCTGTTGGTCCAGCGGAACTGGATATTGCCGGTCACTGAACCACTGCCGCACGATCAACCCGTCGTTGCGGCCTCATTCAATTCAGACGAATCGAAGCTATTAACCGAATCCGGCCGCATTGGCGTCTACGGCTACGCTCAGGTCTGGGAGGTCCCGACCGGACGCTCTCTCACGGCGCAACTGCACTCGGGGGTCCGATTTACCCGAGGCAATTTCTCTCCGTCCGGGCAGTCATTGGTTACGTGGAACACCAATTACTTTACGGCAGAGTCAATTGTATCGGTATGGCGGACGACTGACGGCGCCAGCATCGGCGATGTGGCAGTCGCCCAGAGCGCCCGTTTCGTCGGTGATGATGCTCACCTTGCGGTATGCAACAACGAGGCTTTTGGCGCCTCGGATATCTCCGCGCTTGACGGTCTCCGCATCGTTCGAGGCTATGGGCCCGTTCGGGAACCGGCTGGCACCCTGGGCTCGACCCCATTGATAGGCCTGAGTCTTTACAAAATATCACCCGATTTAAAAACCCTCACGCCGCAGGATGCTTCCGGGTTCGCCTCCGTTGTCGGCTTCAGCCCCTCAGGGCGACATTTTTTAGCCAAAGGGGAAACGAACTCGCTCCAGGTCCGAGACACGCTCGGCACCCGGTCGCCCGTAGAACTGCAAGATAGTCAGCACCGTGGCTCAGCCCAATTCCTGGGAGAAGACACGGTGGTATCGATCAGCGATATGGATACGGAAAAGCAATCATCGGAGGACGTCGGAGGTGGGGAAAAGATCCTCCGAATGTGGTCAGCGGAGTCCGGGGAACTAATCAGGCCGCCGCTTACCCGGGACGGTGCCATCAAGGCACTGGATTTAAGTGCCGACAACCATCGCGTTCTCATCGCCAGCAAGCTGGGAGGCGGTCCCAATGCAGCGACCGAGATTGGCGTATTTCAAACCGGCGTTTCTGATCCGTTGTGGACAAAGAAAGTGTTTGAAGGGTTCCAAGCGGCGTTCCTGGACTCCGCGGGGCGCGACGTCATTTCCTTCCAGCAGGAAACCACGCAGGTCACATGCTCCCGCGATCGTCTGCAAACCTCCGAGACGAAAAGCTTCAAGGTGAATACGCCCGTTCTCTGTGCGGTTTTTGACCCGAATTCAAACACCTTGATTATGAGTATGCGTACCGGCGGGCTTAGGCTCTGGGATATGGCAAACGCTCGTCCGCTTGGGGAAGCTCTGAGGGCGGATGGCGACTTGGTCAACGCTGCCGTGGCGCCCACCCGGCACCTTCTCGCGACCGGTTCACGCAACCACACCGCCAGGCTTTGGGATTCTCGCCCTTCCGCGTCCCTGGCATCGCCGCTTTTTAGAAGCGGACTCAGCCCTCTCTCTCCGCCGAAGGTCGAAACCGCGAGCCTTCGATATGTTGATGGCGAAAACCTGAATCCCAATGAAATTACTCAAAAGGACGGCAAGGTCCTGTGGTCGTTCGAGCGCGAACCTGAATTCAAAAACCGATTCGTAAGCTTCAGCGCGGACGCATCGCTCCTCGTGGCAGTGTCGAATGCGGCGCAAGATCCATTGTTTACCAACTCCGTGACCGTTTATGAAGCTCATACGGGCAAGGTCGTGGCGGGTCCGTACCTTATCAGCGAGCAAACGGCTGAATCTGAGTGGGCGGGTTTGAGCCCCGACAATAAACTTCTGGCCTTGGTTTCGGGCGACATCGTTTACCTGTGGGATCTAACCAGAAAAGGGACCACCAATTTTTTCCGAGAGTTTCACATCGGTGCGAAGGTTGTCGAAGTCAGTTTTTCGCCCGATGGCGGCGAATTGTTTGTCCGGACGGCGCCGGGGGAAGTTGCCCAGTGGGATATCGAGAGCGCACAGCGCCTCTCCGATTTTCAGCCCGTGTCTGGCAATACGAGTGACTCCTACGACCTGGCATGGAGCAGACTTCAGGCGCTTAAAAGCACTCCGCACTGGGTGGTCGATCTGGCATGCGCTGTGTCTGGTTTCGAACTTCGCGATAATCACCTTGTGCCGATTGCAAATCGCGTTCCGACCCTGCGGCGCCTGTCTCAGGAGGTGGACAAGGCGCGGGACGACAATCTTTACACAGTTTTTGCCAAATGGTTCTTCGCAGACCGCGCTAAGCGTCCGATTGCACCCAATCACACGGTACTTACGTCGAACTTCATCGAAAAGAAGCTCGCGGAGAATGACGAAGTTGCGGTGCGCCAAGCCGAAATTGCTGCATCGTTTGACTCCGCCGTATTGGCGAAGGCGAGAGCCAGACGCGCGGAAATTGAAAACGCTTCCCCCGACTCAGGCGCCCGAGCGCAGGTGATAAAGACGAATTGAGCGGAAACTGGTCATCTTTGTTTGCAGAGTGAGTCAGCGAGCGTCTTTACATTTATTCTCAGCACGCGAAGTTTGTATTCGTATGCGCCGAGTCGCGTTCTATTTTTTACTCGTAGTCGGAATTAGCACGGGCGTATGTGCCGCGGAGCCATTCGCCGTTTTGGAAAACACGTCTTCGCCAGATGGACGTTATGCCTTTGCGTGGGGGGCGCCTGAGAAATATAAAATTGATTGGGCTGCGCTGAACCGGGGCGAAACGACGGCGCTACCAAATCCAGCCGATTTTGCCGATGCCGTAGAAAATTACCTGGTGGATTTGAAGGCCGCAAAGATCCTCGCGACGCTTCGCGGCGCACAGGCTTGGCGGTTGCCGGATGGGAGCGGCAATCATCGCGACCTCAAAGTTGCTTGGTCGCCCAATGGGGAGTTCGCCGTTGCGATTTACTCGCTTAAGTGGCAATACGAGTCGTTCCAAGGCTTCCGAATCACGCCTGCGGGCGTAACAACGGTAGAGATCGGCAAGCCACTTGAAACTGCGTGGCGGCAGCATCTGTCGACGACAACTGGCGAGCGTTACAAGCAGCGGGCAGACTCACTTGCGATCAGCTTCGGCGAGTTGAAGGCGATGGAAAACGAGGGAAGTTTCGGTGTCCGTGCCCTGGCAGAAGTCCCAAAGAGCACCGGCGAAGACGACGCCTTCGAGGAAAAACTCGTCTTCACATTACAGCCGCAAGCGGAAGGAAAACTGTCGCTGGAGATTCGCGATATCGCAAAATCCTGAAGGCCCACGGCCCTGGTGAACCGCGCGCCGCAGCAGCGGAGTTTCAATCAACGTAGGTGCCGTTGCTTCGCATTAGTGGGTATGCGACGCCATTTATTGTAGCTTGCCGACCGGGGAAGACCTCGTATTGCACGATCTTCCTTTCCTCGCCGCCAGAGCGCGGGCTGGGATTCATACCGACGGCTCGCGCGGCAGCCATGCTAATCTCGCCGATCTTTTTGCGCGGTCCGACGTCGCCTACCATGCAGTCCACCGATTTGCCCTTGTAAGTCACCCGGGCAAAGCAGCCGCGGACGACTCCTTGGGTTTTCTGGATGATGACAGGCGGGACAACGACATAGGGGACAGTCTCAGAATCAACGTAGCGCTTCGGCGTATTGTCCGGCTCCCCGCGGATGAGGTAAGCGGTCTTAGAGACAATGACACCGCCAGGAAAAACCTTCGGCTTGCCGCCCTCGACGACGACAATGTCTTTAAACCAGTCCGTAGTGCCGACAGCTTCGCCATGCCGAATGCCCATTCCGCCGTTGGCGAGCAGTTCGGAACCCGAATCATCCGCCATGTAAGCCGCGCGGGCACCATTCTGACCGTTCGCGCCATCGGCATCAATGTCTGCATCAGCGGTGAACGTGACTTTTTCACCGTCTGGACCGTCCTCCAATCCAATCTCGCAACCTTCAATAGTGTCAATGATCATAATATCTAGTTTTTAAACCAGAACGCCGCAGGCTGTCTACAGGTATTTCACCTAGGATTCGAGAGTGAGTAAAGCAAGCCAGATAGCGCGCAATGCAAGACGCACAACCTCTTCGCAGTCCGGCGACCGAGGACTGTCACGAAAGAGGTCGCGGCAGGATTAACTCGGGTTAAAGAGAGTTGAGTTTCTTCAACGGAGACGCCGTTAGGAGCGCTTTGAGTTTAGACACCTGCTCCGGGTGGTTTCCTCCATGCATTCTTCGGGAGCGCCGGCAAAGACTTCCTCCAGTCGCTGCTGACCTAGCGCTTCTTCCTCCAATCCGATGTACGCTTCGGCGAGAGTCGCCAAAACCCAGTACCGGTTTTCGGGAAACTTGCTGCCTGAAGGCAAGGGTTCATTTCGCATGTTCGATGTCAGCCACTGGTTGCAAATGGAGATCACTTCCTGGCGCACACGTCGCGCTTGCACGAAGTCCGCAACGGCTTCTGCCAAATCAGCGGCATGAGCCGCTCGCTCGTTTAGCAGGTAAGCGTAGTTGATGCCGTTGTAATAGTCGTTGCGCAGATAGAAGCCGCGCTCATAGCCGCGAATGGCTTGATCAAGGTAGCTGCTCTCATGCGTGCTATCCCACATCCGCTTGTGCACTGAGCCCCAAAGTCCAAGTGTCTCAGTATCATTCGAAACCTGCGGATCGAGCAGGCTCAAGAGATCGCGTGCTTGTTTGAAAGCTTCTTCGGGAGTGGGGTACTTGCTTTTATAAGTGGCGAGCGCGAGTCGCTGTAGGATGTAGGGATCTTCGAGGCTCGCTGGCAAACAGAAAGATTGGCCTCACGTGGCACGAGCCCTTAACGAGTCGGCGAACGCCCGACGCTTTTGCGGAGGGTATTCAAGGCCTCGTCGTATAAAAGTTCTAAACTGAGATTTTCGTAAACGATCGGATAACTCGTGCGCGGGATCTGTCGAATAGTTTGCGACAGCTCGGGCGTGTCCCTCGCTTTGCGCATCCAATCCCAACCATTGGATCCGCCAAGTTTGGCATTGGTCATCGCGAGAAAAAGCAGGTCCACCGGTCGTCCTTCTGCCGAGGGGGCGATCGGCACGCGCAAGACGTGATCGTATCGGTGCGAAAGGCTATTGGCCCGATCTGCGAGATAGGTTGTGCGGGCGATCTCCAATTGCTGGCTCGCCTCCTCATAACGCCCGGCCCGATACAGCGCGGCGCCATACGTATTCCGGCGATAGTAATTCGCCGGCGCCTCGTCGGCCCGTTTCTTCGCCAAGGCGACGACCACGCGAATAAAATCCGGATCTTGCTCAAAGGCATCAGTAAAAAGGGCCGGCCACAGGAGCACGCTGGAAGTTTGCGTCTCCTTCAAGGAAAGACAGATGTCGCGGTATTGCTTCTTGCCGGCATCGTCGCCGATCAGCCACCCGATCAGGGCCAGGCGGGCGCGCGCCTGCGCCTGATTATCCGGCGAACCATTGCTCGATTCGAGCGCCTTTTGGAATTCGGCCTGCGCTCCGACATAGTCCCGCTTGCCGGCGCGTGCCTCACCCAGCCGGAGGTAGATATCCGCCGCGGGAGTCACTGAGCTTTCAATGGCCCTTTGATAGGCCGCAATCGCGGCGTCCCACTCCGTGCCCGCTTCCTCCGCCTTGGCAAAGGTGTTCGCGTAGTTGAGATGTGCTTCGGCAAGGTTCGCGAAATCATTCGCGAAATCGGTCGCGCTCTTCTGTCCCAGTTTGGTCCCCAGTTTGATCACTGCTTCACGATCGTCGATACATTTCGGCAGGCTTTCGGCGTAGTTATCCGCTTGCTCATAGGCGCTTGCCCGCTCCAGGAGAAGTCGGGCCCGCTCCGCGTCATTCTTCGTCATGTCGAGTAAATGCGAGAGATTCCAGGCAGCGGCGAACCATTGTTTGGTTCCCTTGCATTCCTGCAGGGATGCGCGGAAGAATTGCTCGTCCGGGGTTCGCGAGCCGAAAAGCGCCTCGTAGATGGCTTGCTCTTTACGCCAACTTTCTGGCAGTGAGTCGGTCGTGGCCTTCTCCATCGCGCCGTGATCCAAGTGGCGCGCGGCAATCACCTCGCCCAGTTTGGCGCTTTCATTCAGTGGCACAGTGAGAGGTTTGATATCCCAAATCATCGGGCGAATCTCCCGCGCGAATTGTTCATCGCCCGGAGCACCGCTCCAGCCAGGACGCGGGGCAAGGGTCTGCGCGATCGCCGTCACGCTTTGGGTATCGGCGGCAAAACCAGCTTGCAGGACATCGCCCGTCGGATTGAGAAGCGCGAGCAACT
The DNA here is from genome assembly GCA_036270025.1 of Candidatus Udaeobacter sp. Lineage (GTDB taxonomy): Bacteria > Verrucomicrobiota > Verrucomicrobiia > Chthoniobacterales > UBA10450 > Udaeobacter. Next base: position 9,688 of record DATBDI010000251.1, read on the forward strand.
CTCCCGTGAGCGAACTCCAAACCCGCACACTGGGTTCCGCACTGAAGGTGAGGATGAGCTGACCGTCCTTGGAAAAAGCAGCATTCGTCACCGACGCGGAATGATGCAGAACGGCCAGGCGTTCCCCGCCGGTGACATCGCTCGTCAGGTCCCAGAGGATGGCGGTCTGGTCACGGGCTGCAGTGAGTGCGTGCTTTCCGTCCGGGCTGAAGAGCACTTGGGTGAGATCAGCCGTGTGCGTGTTGACGGCGCTTCCATTGAGCCGGTAAACCGGTGTGACTTCTTTGTCGGTAATCCGCCAGAGCCAGGCGTCATCGTCAGTGCCTCCGGTCAAAAGCAGGTTTTTCTCGTCGTTGAACGCCGCTGTCGTGATCTTGGTCTCATGTTGCAGCTTCTCTGAAGACGGTGGTGATGTCCCATCCACCCGCCACAGTTTCGCCCGGCCCCTCTCTGCAGGCCGCTCGGTAAAGCAGGCGAGGAGGTACTTTCCGCTCGGGCTAAATTGTACGCGGCTGAACTCTGCCACGTCATCGCCCGGCAGGAAGCGCAGCGACTTTTTCCCGATCTCGCAAAGTGCGACCTGGTTTCCGGCGACGTCCTCTTTGCGAAGAATCAGCGCCAGCCGATCCCCCGCTGAATCGAACTGGGCAGATACAACGTCATTTTCCTCGAGAGCAGCGTCATCGAAAACCGCCAGCTCTGTCATCTGTCCAACATCCGCCGATGCCGCGTTGATGCTGAGAACGCGCACTGCGAGCTTCTTTCCTTCGGCATCGCTCAAAACGACCGCGCAACGTCCGCCATCCGAATGGAACAGGGCAAAGCGAACGCGTGCATCCGCGGGCAGTGCGTGTCGGGCCACCAATTTGCCTGCACTCGTCCAAATTTCGAGTGTGTTCGGCTTGTTCGGCTCTTTAATCTTCGAGCCGCTCACGGTCAGAATGCGCTGGCTGTCGTCGCTTGCAGTCGCGAAAATGCAGTCTTGAGTTTGCAGAATTTGGGTCTTGGGTTCTGCGGCATCGGCCGCCCAAACGCGGACCAGACGCTTGGAGCGGGTCAACAGCGAGCGTCCGTCGCGGCTGTAGGCGATTTCGCTCACCGTCTCGGAGTGATTCAGCGGGGCCTGCACACGTTGTCCGGTTGCGATTTCCCAAATCTGAGCGTTGCGATCGCGGCCCGCCGCTGCGAGATAACGGCCGTCCGGGCTAAAAGCGACGTCGTTCACATCTCCGCCCTGCTTGAAGTTCAAAATTTCCTTCTGCGTGCGGGTGTGCCATAAACGCGTGGTGCCATCGCGGCTCGCTGTTGCAATCCAGAGCCCGTCCGGAGAAAAGCGCGCGCGAGTGACTGCACCGCGGTGCACGAGCGGCGAAGTGTCCGCCCCGGTCTGAAGATCCATCGCATCGCTTGAGGAGTTTCTGATTTTTCGCACGCTCCAGACCCGCGCCGCACCACGGTTACTTTCGTTCGCGCCTTCCGCGGTGACGACGCGTTTTCCTTCCGCATCGAATTCGACATAGGCAACAGGCCCGCCATCATGCGGCAAGGTTGCCTTGGCATTCTTCGCTTGGCTTTTCCAATCCCATATTTTTGCCTCACCCTGGCTGTCGGCACCATTCAAGTTGCCGGCGGCCATCGCCACCAGTTGACCATTCGGCGAAAAGGCGGCCCAATTGATCGGGTCGAGATCAGCCCTGCTGCAAAGGAGCTCGCCGGATTCGCGTTTTCCGCTATGAAAATTCCAGACACTGACGGAGCTGCGAAGATTGCCTTGCCTGATAATCAGAAGCCGTGAGTTGCCGGCTGGATCGAACCACATCTCCTGCGGCACTGCGTCGTACATTGTGATCGGTTCGCCGACCAACTTCTTTGAGCTTGGATCGATGACCACCACCTCGCCGATTTCCGCCCCTGATCCCTCCTTTCGCGCCATCGCCACTGCGAGCATTGGCAACTTTGGATCCTCCGAAAATGTCGCCCACAAAACACGGCTGTGCGGGCGACTCTGCAGTGGGTCGATAACTTCCTGCTTTCTTCCCGAAGCCAGCGACCAGAGGCGGACTTCGTTGCTGCCCGTGGCGACCAGATACTCACCGTCTGGGGACAGCACGCTTCGCGTCAGATCGCGCAACTCCAGTAGTTGTTTGAGCCGCGGTAACTGCCACCAAGTCGCCCCAAGCCGGCGCTGATTCAGCTCATTCTCTGCGGAAGCAGGATCAGCTTTTAGTCTGAAAGGGAAGACCAACCGCCGCCAAATCCAATGGGGCCAATCGTTGTTCGCTGTGGGATCGTCCTGCGCGGCTTGGTTGAAGAGAAGGAAAGCCCCGGCGGGGTCCGCGTTCTCGACCAGGCGTTCGCCACGTTCGATGCTTAAGTCCGACCTGGTGTCAGCCCACTTATAATAAGCACGCGCCGCGGCGAAGAACAGCAGCGCGCAGAGCATGCCCAAGATTACATAGCCACGAATGCGCCGACGGGTGCTGGCACGCCGGCTGGCCAGGACGAATTCGAGTTCGTCAGGGGAAAGCCGCTCCCGAATCGCATAGGCGCGCTCAAGCAAGATACCGGTCCACAAAACGCAACGATGCCGTCCGCGTTCCCTCCACTGCGCTGCCGCTTCCGCGATGCGTCGTCGCTCGAGCATCTCTAAGCGCGCATCTTCGAGCCAGAGCCAGAAGCGCGGCCACTTCCGCAGCAACGCTTCCTGCGCTTCCACCACGCGAGCACCGTTTGCGCCTTCGCGAATTTGGAGCATTCGCTTCTCCGCGAAGCGCTGCACTATCCTTGCCGTCGGCTCCCGAAACTCCGCGCTGGGGGCCAAGTCGGCTTCTGGAATGGCATTGACCGTGAGAGCGCTTGTCAGAGTTGGGCGTACGAGGCGCAAAAAGATTTTTTCGGCCAGCGCCTCAACAATATCATCTGCCCGGAGTACACCCTCCGCGGTAGTCTCAACCGCTCCACGTCCTCCGCCCATGGCGTGATAGGCTTTCCAAGTGATACGATTGTGTTCTCGCGCGTCCCACAGTTTCAGAAGGGTAAACTGAAGCAGCGCGAGAGACGCGGGGTCCCCTACGAATTCGTTGATCAGCGTGTCAATCAGGCCTTCATCAAAACGCAAGCCGATCCGTTTTGCCGGTTGTTCGATCACGGCCCGAAGTTCTCGTGCGTCAAACGGAGGCACGACGGCCTGTTCGCTCTGCGGCGCCAACGCACCTTCCTGCAACCACTGGGTAATCAGGGCGGAGGACTCGATGCGGCCAATGAGCACGGCTTTCCGGTGGCTGCCACGCGTCGCGAGCCATTTCTGCAAGGCTGCAGTCAGTGCGCGCTGGAGCTTGCGTTCGGCGGCTAGTAACCCCTCGTCGATCCGATGAATGATTAAAAGCTCTCGATGATCGGTTGTGCCTGGCTGCGCGAGCTGATCGAGGAGCTCTTTTGCAGAGGCAACATCATGTAGAATTGCTTCGCGAATGCTCCATTGCCCACGCCCGGCTCCCGTTCCTTTACGCAATGCCGGCAAAAGACCGGCACGAACGAGGGAAGTCTTTCCAGAGCCACTTGCGCCCAGCACAACCAGAATGGATTTGTTGCCCTCAAGAATCCGGCGCCATTTTGCCACGACATCGTCGCGTCCGAAAAAAAGGTGCGCAGTCTCTTCCGAGTACGGCTCACGTCCGGAGTAGGGACATTGGCTTTCATCAAGATCACGAGTGACCGATTCATCCAGGTCAGCAAGTGAGGTCGGCGGAACGGTGTCGTCCGGAACGCCCGCCCGAAAGAGCACTGTCGCCCAATAATTGAGGACGGTTTGAGCAACGCCGCGATCTTTGTCGTCCTCGAGAATCCGTCCAGTCGCGCTCGCGCGGAGCATGAAATCGCGAACTTCGTCCAGGAAGGCCACATCGGTGGCGGAGCGTTCGCCGGCCTCTGCTTCCATGGCGAGGAGCTTCAGGTGCGCCTGTTTCAGGATGTCGGCAGAAGGGAATTCGTAGGCTGCTATTGTAGCTTCCGCGCCAAGATCTGTGGCTTCGTTCATGGAAGTTCCTTCAAGACTTTGGCCAGCGCCGTATGCAAATCTCGCAACTCATCGCAGAAACGTTTGAGCGACAGATCCACCTGATAGAATTGAGTTCCGCTGTCGTTCGAACAACTCGTGTAGGTTTGCCGCACCCTTGTTTGCCAATGCTGAACTTCCTTCGCTTCCAGCGGGGAAGGCGCGGCGAACAAGGCATCAAGTTTGTTAGCCGAGGCCAGAATGGAAACGGCCCAGCGGGCAGGATTGCCGGCGCAGATTCTCTCCAATCGTCCACGCAACTTCGGCCAGCTGTTGCGCAAGGCATCGATACTCTTATCGATCAAGGCATCGATGCTCCAGAAGGATGTCGCGATTACCTGCCAGCGCGTGTGCTCAGTCGTCAGCGTCTCCAGGTTCGCACTTAGTTGTGGGAGCGCATCGACACCGGCACTGAAGCGTTTGCCGGCATCGCTCCGGATCGAGGCCGGACCAATCTTGCCTCGTATTGCGCCGAGCGCCGTCCGGAGTTCAGCGAGCGGAAGGGTGCGAGCGGCCGCGCACAGCTTGACATCGAAAATCGTGGGCCGCACCTCGAGAATCGTACGAATAATGCGTGTCGCCTCCTGCAAAGGCGCAATGCTTAACTCATTGCAGGCGACACTGAGTTGTTTACCTGCTTCGCGCAGTGTTTCCAACCAGCCAAAATCTTCCTCGGCTAACGACGGCCGCTGCGTCGCCCCCTGGAGCGCTTCGGTCAGCTTGGCGAGATCTTTTTCCGGTCGATCGAGCAGCGGCCAATCAATTTCGTCCTCAACCTTTCGGCATTCCTGGAACAGATAGTTGTAACACTTGAACTGGAGATCGTGCAGCCGGTCATGAACATTCTTATAATCGACCAGGACCTGTAGTCTCTTGTCCGCCTCCAGCAGTTGGTCCGCTTCGTCCGCGACAAACTCCTTGATCTTCGGGTTCGCCATTAACTCGCTTAGCCCTTGGAAGGACTCGGTCGAGGTCGCCGCGAGAGCGCGGTTTTCTTCCTGCGCCTGATTAAGCCCCTCGTTAGGCTTGGACACCTCCAGGGGCGATGACTTTTTATCAATCGAACCCGGCGGGACACTCTCTGCGCCATTGGAGGATTCCCGGAATTTTGCAAAGGTCGCTTTGAGTCCTCTTACCACATCACTCCATGCTTCATCCTGATTGGGCCAGGAAGCTACCGGCTGCATGTCCGTGGGTAATCCCTGAATCTTGCTGAAGAGCGCGCCGGAATAGTCACAAGCGCGTAGAATGATAGGAATCACGCGCGCCTCGGCTGCTTGGTGCCGCTGCATTGCTTCCCGAATCTCGACCGACTCGACGTATTTCGAGTTAAGAAAGTCGGCGCTAATCAAAAGCAAAATGATATCTGAGGTGCGCAGCTTGTCCTTGATTTCTGCGTCCCAATCATCGCCGGGCACGATGTCGCCATCAGACCAGTCCTGACACAGTCTTTGGCTGCGACAATTGGCCAGGTGCTTACCCAGCTCGGCCCGCAACGTCCTATCCTCATGTGCGTAAGAATAGAAAATCTTTAGGGGTTCCATTTCCTGTCTCCCGGGGAAGACACGTACGATCGACGGGTGGTCAATCCGTCGAACGCGCCCGTCCAGTATGGTTTACATGGGAGCCGGTATAGCAGGTCAAGTGTCGCGCTGTCAACACTCCGGTTCAGCTCGCTCCCTGTGGGATATTCCAAAGCTATCCGGGAGGGAGGAAAACCACCTCAGTGGCATCATACCGTCTCGCGGGGACGATATTCCACTCATGCGGTCTGGCGATTGCTGTAGTCTGACTTTGCCCTGCTTAGAGTATCGCAGCGGAGTTCGCGTACGTTTCTTGGACGTGGGATGGTGACGCGTCAGAGACGTAATATTCTTGCGCCAAAACAGGCGCGAAGCTGTAATAGCACCATGACAGCGGAAGGCTTGAGCTTCAGGCGTCGCGTTTTCGTGGTCATGCCTTTTGGAAAAAAGGAGGTGCCGAAGAAACCGCAGAGTGACTTGCCGCCCGGAACGAAGGAGCAGGACGAAACGCTTCAGGTCGACTTCGACGCTGTTTACGAAAAGCTCTTTCGAGCTTCGCTTGAGGCCGCGGGCCTTCAACCCTTTCGAGCCGATGACGAGGGGGCAGCGGGAGACATCCTCAAGGATATGTTCGCGGAACTCGTCACTGCGGACTTTGTCCTCGCTGATATCTCGATCCTCAACGCAAACGTTTTTTATGAGCTCGGAATTCGTCATATGGTCGGCCCGCGCGGCGTGATCTGTCTGCATGCGGGATGGGCGGACCGCCCGTTCGATGTGGCGCCGCAACGCACCTTCAAATACGACGGAAAACTTTTCCGCGTCGGTCTCATGCACGACACCGCGTGGGAAAAGCAAGTCGCGGATGAGGTTTTGCACTTGAGCGAAACTCTTCGTAAAGCCGTCGCCGCCGACCGGACGACTGAGGGAAGCCCCATCTATGGAAATCTGCCGAAACTCGTGCCGCCGGATGCGAGTCAGATCGCGACCGCGCGTTTCAAACACTACCAGGCGCAATCCGAGGAATGGAAGCAGCGAGTGACGATTGCCGGCAAGGAAGGTCGCGCCGAAGATATTCTCACTCTCGCCGGCGATGTGCCATCACCCTATTATCGCCGCGAGCTTCTGCGCAGATGCGCTGACGCGCTTCTCGCGCTCGGTCGGTTTGCTCAGTCAGAAAAGGTATTCAAAGAGTTGTGTGAAGATTTGGACGGGGCCGGCTCTGCAGAAGAGTTTCGCGTCAAAACTCAACTCGCACTGCTCGCTAATCGTCTAGGCCGCACACGTGAAGCGGAGCAGAAGCTCAACGATCTGGCGAACTCCATGCCCGGCGATCCGGAGGCGCAGGGCATCCTAGGTCGAGTTTATAAAGACATGTGGCGCACGACATGGAGCCGCGCGGAAAAACTAGAGGAGCGTTTTTCCCTTGCATGGCGCAACGCCGCCACAGCGCGCAAATCGCTCGACACTTACGAAGTCGCCATCCGGAAGGATCTAGACAGCTATTTCAATGGCATCAACGTCATCACTCTCGCTATGCTGCTCGAACATGTTGCGCAAACGATCAAACGCGCGGTTAAACCAGAGGTCGCCGACCTCGCGGATCTTCAGACCGTGGTGCGACTCGCCGCCACAACTAAACTCGACAACAAAGATGAAAGTGTTTGGGCGCGTGCTACGCTCGGCGAACTGCACCTCGCTCTCGGCCACCGGCAAGAGGCGCTGGACGAGTACGAGCAGGCGACTGCGGACCCAAGCCTCACTTGGTTCAACATCCGCTCGATGTTCGAGCAGGTTCAGCTCTTTCAACTTCTCGGCTACCAACCCGAAACAGTCGAACCGGTCGCCGCGCTGCTTCAGCAAAGGTTGGGCGAACTTCCGCATCCTTCTGCGCGCTTCGACAAGGTTGTGATTTGCAGTGGCCATATGATCGATGCACCGGATCGCAAGACACCCCGTTTTCCGAAGGAGAAGGCAGAAGTGGTGCGCGCAAAAATCGCGCAGCAACTCGAACAATGGAAGATCGGAGCGGGCGACCTCGCAGTCTGCGGTGGAGCTTGCGGGGCCGACATGCTTTTTGCCGAAGAGTGCCTGCGACGCGGCGCGCAGTTGCGTTTGCTTCTCGCGCAGGAGATCGATGATTTCGTCCGCGATTCAGTGCGGCATGCCGGAAGCGATTGGGTGCAGCGTTTTCACGCGCTGCGCGAGAAGGCCGAGGTCGCGACGCAACCGGAGCGTCTCGGCAAAGCGCCCAACGATGTCTCGATTTATGCGCGTACCAATCTCTGGATCATCAACACCGCTCGTGTTGAAGCGGCCGATAGTGGGAAGATTCGCGCGCTCCTCGTTTGGGACGAGAAACCGACGGGAGATGGCCCAGGTGGCACTTCAGATTTCGAACAAAAGGTCCGCGACCTCGGCGGCCTCGTCGAAATTATCAATCCCACGAAGCTCTCATGAATGAAACATTTGAATACCTGGAGCGTCGACTCGAGCAACAGCTAAAATGGCATAACGAAAAAGCCACGTAGAACAGCGTCGATTTTATACTGTTGAGGTTGCTACCCTTCTCGCTGGCGCCGCCATCCCTTTCGTCTCTCGCTCCTAACTACGATCCGCCGCGGCCGGTGGCGCCGCTTGCAGCGGAATGCCTTTCGCGGCGGCGGCGGCGAGCAGTTTGCGGAGATTGTCGAGTTGCGTGTCGGCCGTCTCACGCATCCAAGCGGCCGGCGCCGGAGTGAGCGCGTTCGCCTTCTCCAGCCACAGCGCGCTGGCCGTTTCATCGCCGAGACCCAGGAAAGCTTCCGCCAGCGTAGCATGCACCCAAAAGATTTTGTCGGGCGGTTGCTCCTTGCCCGGTTCACTCGATTCCTTCAACCAAGCCTCGGCAATGTCGCGGACTTCACGGCGCACCCGCCCCGCGACAATCACATCGGCTGTCGCCTCCGCCGGATCGGTCTGCTCAACCGCGCGTTCGTTGAGCATATAAGCGAGGTTGATGCCGTTGTAATAGTCGTTGCGGAGATAGAAACCGCGTTCGAGCGCGCGCACGGCACCGTCGAGACTGGTCCGCTCTCTGGTCAACTGCCAGAGCCGTTTATGGACCGCGCCCCACAAACCGAGGGTCTCGGTGTCGTTAGTCGTGTCCGGCTCGAGCTCGGCGAGGATCGTGCACGCGGTGCGCAGCGCTTCCAAGGGAGTCGGTTGCTTGCTCTTATAAGTGACAAGGGCGAGTTGCTGCAGGATCGTCGGGTCGACCGGACGATCGGGTGCCTGACTCTTAATAATCGCGACGATCGAGCTCAGCAGGTTTTTCGCGGTAGCTAGATCCCCTCTAGCCTGTGCTTCGCGCGCGAGAGTCATCATTGCACCTTGAGTATCAGCCGACTGCGGAGTGGGCACGGGAGCAGCGGCAGCGGCGCGAGTCGGAGCGCTGGGAGCCAGTCCGGGACGTTGTAAGCCGGGTATGTAGGTGTAGATGGGGCTATCGGGTTTCGGCTCCTGCGCCGCTAATAGCTCTTTGATTGCATCCGTGAGTTCCTTTCCCCTCTCGCGCGCCTCGGTGGACCCAATGTCCTCGCCGAGATGGTGGTATTTCCGAACGACGACATGGTTCAGGTCGAAGCCGATATTCTTGTTGCTGTCTTCGCCGATGATGATGGTGGTGTATGGCCGCAGCGCGTGCCGCACCCCCAGTTCATAGATGGCGTTGCGATTTCCCGTGGAGATGTCGGCCACGACGAGATCTGCTGCCAGAATGCGCTCATACATAGGCACGTCGATCACTCCGGCGTGCGTGATTTCGTCCGCCCGAATACACTCCACACCCGCGGCTTCGACGGCCGGTTTGATGAGGTTGTGGTAACTCATGTCGAGGTCGAACGTCTTGCCCGTCTCGAAATCGGTTTTCTTGCCGAAACCCATGACAACGAAGCAGGTTTTCTTACTCATAATATTGTCGCGTTGGTTGTGTGGTTGTTTGCCCTAGGCTGGGAAACCGGATAGGTGCGCAGCCTTCACCTTCTGCTCGGCGACGGCCCGTCCCACCTGCTGCATCTCGCCGATGTGCTCGACGGAATCCATCTGCTGCACAAAGGCGGGATTGATTCCGGGCAGCCCCAGCTCGGCGAGACCCGTGGCGGATAGCTCCGCATTGTAGCGGGCGTAAGTGAAGAGCTTCGGCGCGCCGGGAATTCCCTGGCCGATGACTGCCCCCACTTCGCGGTCGAGCATGTCGCCGGCAACGCAATTCCCGAAGATCCGGCACAGGAAATCCTGCTCGTAGAGTGCCGCGGCCATGAGCGCGCTGGGGATGGTGCTGGCGTTATAGAGCAGGTGCATCTCGTCGGGACTCAAGTCCGCCTTGGCATTCGCGCTCGCGCCGGTTCCCACTGAGATGATGAGCATCTTCTCTGCACCCGTGGGCCAGCAGAGGCGATACGGCTCGCTGGTCGCCATGAGAAAAAGCTGGAAGGCCGGATTGTTGTACATGGTCACCCCCCCATCCACGAAAACGAAGTCATGCGGGCCGATGATGACGCGCTCGGGCGGAAAGTAAGTGGGCGCCGCAGTGCTCGCGCGGACAAGCTGCCAGAGCGGCAGGAGCAGATTGCAGTCGGGACGGCTGCGGTCATTGTATTTTGCGAGCGGATTATTCGAGAGCGGCCACGGCGAATCTGTTGTGGCATTGCGCAGCACGATCAGGAGCAGCGTCTGCAGCTTCTCGCTGCCGAGAGTCGTGTCCTTCCCGCTGACGTCCTGCAGCATGGCTGAGAGGTTGTCGCTGCTGAACTTTGAGCGGAAGCGCTCCCAAAGTTTCGCCTTTTCAAACATCTCCGCGCCGCTTTTGAGATAGAAGTCGCGGATTTTGTCTGTACTGAATCCGAGCGCGACCAGCGTGGCGATGATCGCCCCGGTACTGGTGCCGGCGACATAGTCGAAGTAATCGGCAAGGACTAGATCGGGCTGGCCGCTGCTCGCCCGCAGGTCGGCTTCGATTTTGGCGAGGATTTCCACGGAGATGATGCCGCGGATGCCGCCGCCATCGCAGGCGAGCAATTTACGGGCACCTGTTTTCTGGAGTCTTTCGGTTAGTGTCATTTAGGAAGGTTGTGTTTGTTGGATTGGGTCTGAGAAATCTGGATGCGCTTTGATTTTCTGAGCGCGGGTGCGGGAACCTGCGGCTGGACGGCCACTTCGCGGGCGATCGCCCGCACGATCCGGGCTCCGTGCCGCCGCACGTGCGCTTAGACGCATCTCTTCCTGCACTTGAGCGAGCCATTCAAAGAAGCCTGGGATGGCTAGATTGGTGGTCGTTTCATCGCGGCAGTTCGCGAGGAAGACGATCTGGATCTTTTGCACCTCGTCGGCCACGTAAACCCACGAACGCGTCGATACCACGGTCGCATCGGGAAAGCCGAGATGCTTGAGCGACTGCGACTCCGTGGCTCCGCGATGGCAGGCAATCAAATGCACCGGGACGGCCATCGCTTCATCATCAAGAGCCAATAGTTTTCGTGGCCGCTCGCTACCGAACCGTTTTTCAAGGTGGCGCCATGAAGTCATAATACAACCTTTCGTTGAGCTGGCCCCGGTTTAGCAGTTCCTCGATTTGTTTCCAAGTCCAAACATTGGCGAACAGAAATGTATTGCCCGACCTATTAGCCTTTGCTTGAAATGCTGGCAGGTCACTGATGAGCAATGATCTCTCATCTTCTTCGGCGCTCACGGACGGGGCCCGCGCTCAATGGACCTGCTTCGGCCGGGCGGGCTTCGGAAAGAAAGCTGGCCCTCTTCGTTCTCCGGCAGTCCGGCCAAAGGCGAATGCCTCCGGTGGTCGAAGCGATTTACGGCTCGATTAGCAAAGGAGGATAATTCTATGGAAAAATTTTCCATCTTTATCATTGGCCCTATGGCAGGTGAGTTCGCCGGCCAAACAGCCGCAATTAAGGAAGGTGCCGAAAAGGCTCTTGCCGCGGTCAAGTTCCCACAACCGTTCGAAGTGAAAATCCCCGACACTCTGGCTGGTTCTAACATCGTGCAGGATGTTTTTTACAAGATCGACACCGCCGATCTCGCGATCGCAGACATCTCCAATCGCAGTCCGAATGTCTTCTACGAAATTGCCCTTTTCGATACCCTCGGCACGCCCACTATCATGTTGGAGAAAACCGCAGGTAGAAAGAAACGGCTCCCCCTGCCCTTCTACTGGCAGCACTCGAGGGTGCATGAAATCGCGAAGTTTTCGCCCGCGACGGTCGCCAAGAAGCTGGTGGACGTTTTCCAGAATTTCCTCTCTGGAGACGACCCGCTGAACCTGACCGCAAATCCAATCACAGAATTTTACGATGTTCCCCTGATCGACCTTTCCGCCGCGAGCGGTCTCGCCGTCGGTTACTACGATAATTTTGTTCGCCACATGCTGATGGAAAAGCAGGGAGTCCTGGCGATTCCGGAGAACAAGTTGAAAAAACTGGTCGTTCTTCGTCCCGCCCGGGTCGAGGGTTTCCAGCAGGATGACGATGCGGTTCGGCAGTTGTTTCCGAGCGCGAAAGATTTCACCGCCCTGGCTCCGACCCAACGACGCGGCAAAGTATACCTCACGCGAGTGGCTGACGGAGTAGTCATTGATATCCCGACGCCGCTCTATTCATTGCAGCAGTCGCCGCGCTTTAAGACCTTGCGTAAACGCCTGAGCTACTTCCAAAATCTTACGCAGGAGGCGAGCGACGCCATCCTGCGGAAGCTGGAAGAGAAAATGATCAGCGCGTTCTTTCGAACCTTGGATTTCCTGCTCAGATTCGATCAGGGGATGTCGCGCAGCAGGCTGGAGGTTCGGACTCTCGCGGACCTGAAAGGCAGTGCGCAAGCATGAGCAATAACCCGTCAACTTCTGCAACCGGCGCGGGTCGAGCAGCCGCGAAAGGCATCTGCTTTGTCATCATGGGCTTCGGCGAGAAAACAGATTTCGAGACCGGTCGCACCCTGAATTTGGATCGTTCTTACCATAACATGATCAAGCCGGCCATCGAAGTTGGGCAGTAGCCCACGAGGATTTTGTCCGCGCTTTGATCTTGATGCGGCCAAGGCAGTTTCTTGCACGGTGGGTCGGCGGAATGCTACGGAAATTTTTCGCGTCATTTACTCCAGTAGTCCATGGCAATCGCGAAGAAACCTAGCGGTACCAGTAACAGCACACAGATGCCCAACAAGATACGTGACGACGCTCATGGAGCAGGGTTCAATGCACAGTGAAAGAGAGTGGCACAATCTACAACAATGGCTAATATTTCGAACGAGACGAAGAATACCGATAACCATCTTCGGAACTTGCCATGACAGCCAGTAATCCTGTTGTCCAATTACCGGTGAAACCGTCTGTGCGGCCCGGGATGGGCACGATTCTCTATCCTGGGGGCGTAACATTTCGAGTATGGGCGCCCTTTGCTTCGAGTGTGTTTGCTGCCGGAACCTTTAACAACTGGAGTGACACGGGCAATCCGTTTGCCAGCGAGGGCAATGGCTATTGGTCGGTGGACGTACCGGGAGCGAAGATCGGCGATCAATATCAGTTTGTAATCCGCAATGGCAATCAGCCGCCGCTCTGGCATAAGAACCCATATGCGAGCGAGGTGGTAAGTTCGTCCGGCAACGCCATTATTCACGATCCCGCTTTCGACTGGACAGGGGAGGATTTCTTGATGCCGCCGCGCAACGAACTGGTGATTTACGAGATGCACGTCGGCAGCTTCAACGACTCAGCCGGCGAAGGCCCGGGTACGTTTGATGAAATTGTGCCGAAGCTGCCGTACCTGCATGATCTAGGTATTAATGCGATCGAGATCATGCCAGTGCTGGAGTTTCCGATGAGCTTCTCGTGGGGTTACAATCCTTCGAACCCCTTCGCGGTCGAATCTTCGTTAGGCGGTCCACAGGGCCTTCAGCGATTTGTGAAAGCGGCGCATGCGTTGGGCATCGCGGTGATTATGGACGTGGTTTACAACCACTTCGGTCCCGGCGATCTCGATCTTTGGTGTTTCGAAGGTTGGAGCGACGGGAATCACAAGGGTGGCATCTATTTCTATGATAACGACCGCTCGCACACTGATTGGGGCGATACCCGTCCCGATTACGGTCGGCCGGAAGTGCGGCAGTACCTTCGCGACAATGCTCTCTTTTGGCTGAACAAATACCATCTAGATGGTTTGCGTTTCGACTCAGTGAGCAACATTCGCAGCGTCAATGGCCGCGACCTGCCTGATGGGTGGAGCCTCCTGCAATGGATACACGATGAAATCCGCTCAACGCAGCCGTGGAAGATCACGATCGCCGAGGATTTGCAGAATAACGAGTGGATTACCAAGGGGACTGGGGCTGGCGGAGCAGGTTTCAGTTCCCAGTGGGACGCCGCTTTTGTGCATCCGATCCGGGATGCAGTCATCACACAAAGCGATTCTGATCGGAATCTCTATGCCGTCCGCGACGCGCTCTATCATCGCTACAATAGCGACGCGGAACAGCGGGTGATTTACACGGAATCGCACGACGAGGTAGCGAACGGTCACGCTCGGGTACCGGAAGAAATTTGGCCCGGTAACGCCGGAAGTTGGTTTTCACGGAAGCGTTCTACACTCGGTGCGGCGCTCGTCTTTACCGCCCCCGGCATCCCAATGATCTTCCAAGGCCAGGAATTTCTTGAAGACGAATACTTCCGTGATTCGGCCCCGTTGGATTGGTCGAAGCTTGACACATACCCAGGTATCCATGCTCTCTATCGCGACCTGATTCGCTTGCGCCGCAACTGGTTCAATCAAACGCGCGGTCTTCGCGGCCAACAAATCAACGTCCACCACGTCAACAACACTGATAAGGTGATTGCATTTCATCGTTGGGAAAACAGCGGACCTGGTGACGATGTGGTAATAGTTGCAAACTTTGGTAACCGCAGCTACGACGGCTACGCGTTAGGCTTCCCACGGGCCGGGGCTTGGCGGGTGCGTTTCAATAGTGATTGGCAGGGTTACAGCTCGGATTTTGGAAATCAGCTTGGCTACGACACCTTCGCCGGCGACGGATCGCGTGACGGAATGCCATTTGAGGCTAACGTAGGGCTCGGGCCTTACTCCGTTCTCATCTTGTCGCAGGATAATCCGTGAAGTATTTTCACGGCCCCGATTGAGCCAAAGGTAATCTGCATAGCATCTGCATTCGTTTGCCTTTCCCTCTGTCGATTACCCGCCACAACGACAACTTGAGCTCAACTTATGGCCCAACGTCAACCTCTCTCAGAGACCTCCTTGAGAAAATCCGCGATGACACGCAGCGTGCGTCAGCACTTCTCCCGAGCGAAGCTGAATTGCGATCGCTCGGTTGGAAATGCACTGCCTGCGGACACGTGAAGCACTTCACGGCGATTCCTTTCAGGTGGACTAGCACACTACGCTGTCCACTGCGCGCAGAGCAGTTCTGCCTCTTGTAAAACTAACTTGGTCGGTTTGGCAACCACTATTTCGTTAGATCAGCAGCGATTTCTTGTTTAACATTAGCTTGGGAAACCGATTGGGCGGAATCCATGTCGAAACCACCCAAAAGAGGGAACGGTGCTTGAAGATTCCGAAATCAGGGCTCAGACCCTTGCTTCGCGTTCGTCGCCTGGCAAAGCGCCAGAAGGAGTTTGTCGACATTGTTTGCCAGACGACCCCCAGATGGATGAGCGCTCTTTCATCGCGCTCAAAGGTTTCTTTCAAGAATAGAATATCTGTTGCTGCATCAATGACGAAGACAACTTGCGTCAAAGGGACGAGATTGAAGGCTTCGTTTGGCGCAGATTCGATCAGAAGCCGGTTCCCTACTCCTCTCGCAGCTCCTTTTCGGCATTCTCCAAAGCACGAACTTGATTCGGATCCTGCCACTTACCTTGAGCGAGGAAGTCGCGCGCAAGCTTCACCACTGCAGCAACCTCAGACCGCGAAACATCACGAGTTGCGCGAACCGCTGACAGCAGAGCGAGTGTGGCCTGGTAGCCGACAAACGGCTTCTCGACGGCGACGCGTTCAGCCAACCAGTTGAGGTATTTCGTGCTGGGCACTTGTTGGAGGATGCAAATACCAGCCAGTCGTTCACCGGAGGATGAACTGGCGACCAGTTCTGGAAGAAGCTCATAAGCTGGCACAGCCATGCTGCGAAACTGAGAAGCGATCGATGACATTTTGCGCGTGCGATCTAGACCCGGGGGCATCTGTTTGCGAACCTCAACGTAATCAGTCGCCAGTTTGGAAATAGTGCGCTCAGTCACAGCCCGGTCTGTTGGCGGACTTATTTTCTGAATAGATTCTACTGCCGCCTGCGCTGAGCGATTGTTAAACATTCGCCCCAAGACAAGTGCTAAATGCGGCCGAATCACGTCGGCAAATCCAACTGCACCTGAGTATTCCCAAACTAAGCCTTGCTTCGACAGTTCCTCTCGAAAAGCAAGTACACGCTGGAGCTGTTCAGCGTCCTCAGGGGTCTTGATCGAGTACGGTTCCCGAGAAAAGTAGAACAGAATCGGCAACTTCTTATCTCGCTGCCAGGAAGCGTACGCGCGTTGGAACTCCTCCTGAGTTCCGGAGGATGCAACAGCAGTCGGGGTACCCATTCGTTTCCACAAAATACCGACGAAAATATCGTAGTCGCCTATTTGCTGATTTACGACGTCTTGAGCATCCCGTCCGAGACCTGGAGCTACGGATGTCTCCCATTTCACGAGATCCAGGGTGAGTCCTTTATCCGGTGCGAGCGCAGGCAACATGCGATTTAGCTCGGCAACAACCTTGTCGAGTTGACTTCGTTCCGGGGCGACATCGCCCGGTGACGCAACAAAGATACGGACCTTGGTCACAAGGGTGGCCATCCGCAACATTACAATCGTTCGTGTTGGACTTTACAAGCCCAAACCTTGGCGGTGGTCCCATAATGCTGGACGTGCTACGCAATCTCGCGCAGGCGGAATTGGTGATCGGGGACCTCGGGGGTGATTATCGCTTCGAACGTCTGAGCAGCGGGCTCACTCGGAAGCTGCTTGCGTTTCATTCCGGTCCGCCTCAGAAGCCGGGTTGTCCGAATCGTGCCGTGGCGCTTGAGGTCATCATCGAATCTTCAGGAATTGAGCACAATCCCTAAATCTCCCTTCCGAGAGTTTATGCTTGCCCGGGATCCCCCGGAAGGATTAAAAATCCAGGCGACCTCCGCAAACCCGCCACCAATGTTTTCCCACAAACGGCTGTCTTTTGAGGCGCCGCCTATTTGGCATTGCGCGTTC
>DATBDI010000252.1:0-3064 GCA_036270025.1 Candidatus Udaeobacter sp.
CCTTGATAGTTTACATTACTTAGTGTTGAATTCTTAGATGGAACTGACCGCAGATCAACGGGCCGAGTTGCAAGGCACGGTAAGAAGCGCCGACACGCCTGCAACGATAGCGACGCGGGCGCGGATTGTGTTGTGGCACGCTGAAGGCCAGCCGAAAAAGCAGATCGCGAAACTGGCGGGGGTGTCACGCCCCACGGTGGATCACTGGTTGCATCGCTACCACAGGGAAGGAATCGCCGGACTTTTTGATCGATCCCACGCGGCGCCGCGTGAGCAAGTGCCCGCAGGGATACGATCCCGGATTCTGGCGGCCACCCGGATGAGCCCGCCGGCCGATACCGGGTTGTCTCATTGGTCGAGCCGGGAGATGGCTGCTTTCATCAAACGGACCGAGGATGTGTCTGTATCGCATAACTATGTGGCGAAACTGTGGCGCGAGACTGGATTGAAGCCGCACCGGATAGGCACCTTCAAGGTGAGCAAGGACCCGGCGTTCGCCGAGAAGGTCGCCGACGTCGTCGGGCTCTATCTCGATCCACCGGGCGGTGCCGTGATCCTCTCGATGGACGAGAAGACGCAGATCCAAGCGCTGGACCGGACCCAGCCGATGCTGCCGATCACGTTCGACGCGACCGAGAAACGCACGCATGACTACCGCCGGAACGGCACCACGAATCTCTTCGCGGTGCTGAACGTCGGCACCGGAGAGGTCTTCGGTGAGTGCATGCCCACCCGCAACGGTGACGACTTCTTGTCCTTCCTCAAGAAAGCCGTGAAACGTCACACGGGCAAAGAGATTCATGTGGTCTTGGACAACCTCTCCACCCACACTACCCCGGAGGTGATGTCTTGGCTGGAGAATAATCCGCACATCCAATTTCACTTCACCCCCGTCGGCTCGTCCTGGATCAATCAGATTGAAACCTGGTTCGGCATCATCACCCGCCAGTCCATCCGCCGCGGCACTTTCAGCAGCGTTAAAGCACTCATCAAGCAGATACGCGAATACATCAGCCACTGGAACGCCAACGCCAAACCATTCTCCTGGACTGCCACCGCCGACGAGATCCTGGCGAAAGTCCGCCTCGTCGAAGCCAACATCAAGAAGCTCGTCGACAACAACGCTAAGTAAATAAAGAGGAATTACGCGACACTAGCTAAGCGACCTAAGAAGGAGGTGTTCAGCTCTGAGGAGCTTTGGTCAGGATCCTGTGCCTCGCGGAGCCTGCCTGTCGCGTGACTGGTCAGGTCTCCGGCGTGGCTAGTTGATCTCGCTGCCATCTTGTTGACCATGGTGGGGTGCCTGCTGATCGCCGTCTGTCTTATGAGGAGCTCGTTGCTCTGGTGGTGCGGCAGGCCGACCGGATTGAGCAGCTTGAGGCCGAGGTTGCGGAGTTGCGTCGGCAGGTGGGGCAAAACAGCCGGAACTCGTCGAAGCCGCCCTCGTCGGACTCCCCGTTCATCAAGCCCGCTCCCAGGTCGCTGCGGCGCAAGAGCGGGCGCAAGCCGGGCGGTCAGCCGGGGCACCCAGGCTCGACGTTGGCGCTGGTCGCCAACCCAGACGAGCGCCTGCGGCACGAGCCCGGCCCGTGTACCGGCTGCGGCGCCGACCTGACAGACGCCCCGGAAGTCGGTGCGGAGCGGCGGCAGGTATTCGACCTGCCGCCGATGACGGTACGAGTGACCGAACACCAGCTCATCGCGCGCCGCTGCCGGTGCGGGACCACCACCTGCGGCACCGCGCCGGAGGGCGTAACAGCGCCGGCGCAGTACGGGCCGCGGATCACTGCGATCATCCTCTACCTGTATGTGGGCCAGTTCCTGTCGAAAAAGCGCACCGCGGCCGCGCTGGCCGAACTGTTCGCCACCCCGGTCTCGGAGGGCACCGTGGCGACGATGACCAAACGCGCCGTCGACGGACTCGATGACTTCCTTACCCAGGTCGGCGACCGTATCGCCGCCTCCGAGGTGGCCGGTTTCGACGAGACCGGCCTGCGCGTGGCGGGCACGCTGCACTGGGTCCACTGCGCCCGCACCGGCAAGTACACCCTGATCACCTGCCACCCCAAGCGCGGCCGCAAGGGCCTGGACGCGGCCGGCGTCCTCGAGCGCTTCCGTGGCGTGGCGGTGCACGACGCGTGGGCACCCTATGACAGCTACGTCGACGTCGAACACCAGTTGTGCTGTGCCCACGCCCAGCGTGAGCTGCAGGCGGTCACCGACACTGCGGGCCCGGACGTTGATTGGTGCTGGGCCACCCAGGCCAACGACGCGCTTGTCACCATGCAGAAGCTGGTCGCCGACGCGATCGCCACCGGCGCCGACACCGTCGATCCCGGCGCCCTCGACACGCAGATCCAGCTCTACCGCTCCGCGGTCCAGATCGGCATCACCTCCACCACAGCCCGCAGCGACAAGGTGATGCGCAAGCACAACGCGCTCGCCCGCAGGCTGCTCGACCGGCAAGACGACTACCTCCGCTTCACCCGAGATTGGCGAATACCCGCCGATAACAACGGCTCTGAGCGCGATATCCGCATGATCAAGCTCCGGCAGAAAGTATCCGGCTGCCTGCGCACCCTCACCGGAGCCACACAGTTCTGCGCAATCCGCAGCTACCTATCCACCGCCGCGAAACACGGCAAGCGCTTCCTCGAAGTCCTCGTCATGCTCGCCGAAGGCCGACCCTGGCTGCCCGCACATCAGTAATCACGCCGCGGTCACCTGACTAGTTACTCGGCAACAACGTTGCGTGACAAGGTGGACACGCTGCGTGTGCGTTGTCAAGGCTGTCTCACATAGAGCGGTGAAGCTTTGGCCCGGTTGCCGACGCGGTCACTCCTTGCTGAAGTTGGTCAGCGGTAGCGAGAAGGTCTGCGACACATTCTCGGATCTCCGCACTGTCCACGTACCCACCAGAGTGGAGAAGCTCCTCCAAGACCGGTGTGAGGATTTCGTCCAGCTTGGCGCTGCGCCGCCGGGAGGCAAGTTGATCTGCAGCATAGCCAGTGGACGGACAGGAGGGATATGGATCGGTTGTCCGCTGTTGGGGCACAAGGCCAGG
>DATBDI010000253.1:0-7986 GCA_036270025.1 Candidatus Udaeobacter sp.
CTGGCGGTGCGCTCGAGTTTGCCCCAACTGACCCAGGCGCCTTTGATCGCGCGCAGGATTGCTTTCCAAATGCAGTAACTGAGCATGGGCCGATAAATCAGACGCATGGGCAGAATCCGCAAGGCCCACACGATTGGCTCGCGTTCGAGCATGCAGGCCAGCGTTGCAAGGATCACGTCCATTGCCATGAACGTGATAATGAAGGGCAGGACCGCGTTCCAGACGCCGAACGGCAGCGAAGCGATCAGGAATAAATCCACCATCGGAGTAACAGCGACGAGAATGATTTGGAAAAACCAGATGTTAGGCAAACTGAACCAGCCGAGCGCCCGATATTTCCTGTTAAACACCATGTCGCGATGTTTCCACAGACATTGCAACGTGCCGTAAGCCCAGCGGGATCGCTGACGTGCCAGAGTTCGAACGCTTTCCGGAGCTTCAGTCCATGCGATCGCGCCGGGCACGTAAACGATTCGTTGTCCCTGCCGATGCAATGACAACGTCAGATCGGTGTCTTCAGCGAGAGTTTGCAGACTTAACCCGCCTGCTTTATCGATGGCCTCCTTGCGGATGGCGCTGATCGCGCCCGGTACAACGGTGATGCAGTTCCAGCGGTTGTAAGCGCGCCGGTCCAGGTTAAAACCGCAGGTATATTCCAGCGCCTGGCAACGCGCGATGAAAGTGCGCAAATTTCCGACCTTGGCGTGACCTGACACCGCGCCGACGCCGGAATCGGCGAACGGCTCTAGCAAACGCGGCAGCGTATCGCGCTGGCATTGCGTGTCGGCGTCAATGAATACAATGAAGCCGTTGCGGGCTACCGCCAGGCCGCGTTGCAAGGCGCGCGCTTTCCCGTGATTCTCCTGTTCGATTAAGCGAATGCGCGGATCGTTGCACGCGACGCTCGCAACTTGCGCGGCGGTTCCATCAGTCGAACCGTCGTCGACAACGACGACGTCAATGTCGCCTTTGTACTCTGTGGCAAGCAGGGTGCGCAAAGTTTCCGCAATCACTTTCTCTTCGTTGTAAGCAGCCATCACCACGCTAATCGGCTCGTCAAAGTTTGCCCTCGGTCCGCGTTGAAACCGGTATGCAAGCCAGATCACAATGAGTGTCCGAATAACGACGAGCGCCGTCGCCACGATCATGAATGCCCAGAGGAATTCTTCGATGCTGTGGTAAATGCGAAAACCGGTGCTGCTCACGAATCGCGTAAGCGTTCGTCCCCCGGCCTGCAACGGCGGCATCAATGCATCGCGCGTTGTGCCCAGGAGTGTGCTCAATGGCACCACGGTGTCTCCGCGCGCATGCAGCCAGTCTAAAATGCGCGGAAGCGCGTCCACTGTCTGCGAGCGATCTCCGCCGGCGTCATGCAGGAGAATCACGCTGCCATCATGCCTTTGTTGTTTGATCCGCCGCAGGATGATGTCCGCTCCCGGCTTGGCCCAGTCTTGCGGGTCGATGTTCTCAAGGACGACAAGATAGTTGAGGTCTTCAGCAATTTTCAGCGGCGCGAGCTCGGTCAGCTGTGTCGGGCCCGTGTCCGCGGCGTAAGGGGGCCGAAACAACGTGGTCGCGCGACCAGTGATCGTTTCGAGCAACAACTGCGTGGCGTTCAGCTCAAGCCGGATGTGCTCCGGCCAGCAAAGTGCCAGGTTCGGATGGTAGTAAGTGTGGTTCCCGATCTCATGGCCTTCGTTGACAATGCGTCGAACAAGCGACGGATAACGCTCGGCGTTGACGCCCACTAGAAAGAACGCCGCCTTCACGTTCGCTGCTTTAAGAATGTCTAGGATCTTTGGCGTCCAGCGCGGATCGGGACCGTCGTCAAACGTGATCGCAACCTGGTGTTCGCTACCAGCTCCCTGGTGATAAAGCGCCGGAAACTGCGCGAATTTCACGTAATCCGCAGTGAGATAACCATCAGCGTCCACCGCGAGTTTCCGTATCCCGTCGGTGCGATCCTGGTCCACGGTAACAATCTCGCCGTCGCCCACGTCAGTTATGGTGTCGGTCGATTTGATTAGCTCGAGCGACTGCCGCGTTTGCTTGTCGAATTTGAAATCGCGCGAAACGCTTAGCGCATCCCAAATTGCAGGATCTTCGCTCCCGAGGCGATAAAGCGCGAACCCACCGGCCTTCTGATCGCGTACTTCACGCAATTGATTGAGAAAAGTTACGACATCGAGAAACCAGACGCCGTGCTC
This sequence comes from Candidatus Udaeobacter sp., assembly GCA_036270025.1. GTDB lineage: Bacteria > Verrucomicrobiota > Verrucomicrobiia > Chthoniobacterales > UBA10450 > Udaeobacter. Next base: position 2,208 of record DATBDI010000253.1, read on the forward strand.
CTTGTCTTCATCCTGAAAATAAAAATACGGGCTGTAGCTTGGCCCCCGTACTTCCACGGCTTGGATTTCCGAATCGTTGGCGCGGCTCATAGCTTCGGAAAAACTAATCAGCTCGCCCTTTTTGCCGCCGATGGTCCAATCGTACCCGTAGCTGCCGATTGCGACGATCCACTGCTTCGCATCGGAACCCTCCAACAATGCGCGTAGCCAGCCTTCAAACCACGAGCGGGACGCGATCGGCCCGGGCGGATCGGTGTCGGATGTTTCGTCAAACAGCATTGCCACAAAACGATCCACATTGTCAGTGAGCGCATCGAAATCGATGTAATCGAGTTCCTCGCCAGGCTGGACACACAGCCAAAACTCCTTCTTATCGTCGTGTAACGCGTCCGCGAACTTGTCGATGAACGTGGTGAGGTCCTTTTTGTAAAGGGGATCGATTTGCTGCCAGTCGACGACAACGCCGGAAGCCTTGGCGTTGCGCAAGACGGAAAGCACACTCTGAATGAAGCGATTCTGCCGCTCTACCGGCCCGTGGGCGAGGTTCTCGATCGCTTCCGGTTGCCACGTGTCGCCGACAAGATTCGTTAGCAGCGGCATCAAGCCAATCCGATTGTTTGCTGCAAGTTTGGATAACCGGGTGTCGCCGTCGATCTGCAAGTCGCCCATGCCGTCGATCACAGTCATCCATTCCGGACAAACATGCGTGATCTGCGCCGCATGCTGCTGCAGCGACGAATAGCTGTATGGGTCCCCATTTGCGTAGAAGGCAAGTCGGATTTCGTTGTCCGGCGGTTTCTTTCGTGGTTTCGGCGAAGGCGTCGGTTGCGTGCCTGCCAGCTTCTTCGCTGCCTGCCGTGCAGCACCAAATTTCTGCCAAAGCAGCGAGGCCGGAGACAACTGGCCGGCAGGATTTTCCTTTTGCAGTGCTTTCAGTTGGCCTTTTAACTGCCGCAGCGAAAACGGCACGCGCATTTGCGGCGCGACAAACAGCGTCTCAACAAACAGCACGGCGCCGACAAAAAATAGCACCGCGCCGATCAACAGAACCAGGCGAAGACGCGGCCAGCGCTTACCAGTCGGATCCGAGAAGACGAAAGGTGTAACCTGCTCCGGAGGATATTCAGGCATTCGGGCGCTTATAATCGCTCAAGTGCGAAAATAAGGAAATCCCATTCTACCTGTAGCGGCGCTCTGTGAGCGCCGTCTCCTCTTTGCGAAACGCGATTCATCGGCGGTCACAGACCGCCGCTACAGGCCTAAAAGAAGAATTCAAATCCGCCGTAGTAATTCCGGGGCAGCGCGGGCATGATGCCTTCCTCGCGGACTTCGCCCCAATAACTCTCGTCGAACACGTTGCGGATACCGGTGAAGACTCCGGCTCGCCCCTTCCAAAATCTAAATTCGGCCGTGAGGTCCCAAACATTGTAGGCGGGAATGAAGCCTTCGAAGGAATCGCCATCGTCACCGAATTCATCATCCACTAGCGTTCCCAGCATGGCCAGTTTGAAAGTATTCTTGTAGCTATAGATCGCGCCGGTTTTGACCTGGTAATTCGGTGCATATGCCGGCACGTTGCCGGTATTTGGCCCGGAGGTGAACTCGGCGTCCAGCAACGTAACATTGCCGTAGAGCGTCAGATTGCCGTACGGACTGGGAACACCGCCGTTGACGAGCGAGAGAATGTCCAGCTCGGTGGCGGCTTCGAATCCAATGTAACGCGCGTCGCCGACGTTCTCGGTCGAAGTAAAACCGTTCGGAAGAATGACCTCGCCGATTTGGTCAGTAAACGTGAAATAGAAACCACCGACGTCGAAATTCAGGTATGGGAGCGGTTTACCGCGAACTCCATACTCGAATTGAAGCGCCTTTCCTTCCTTCAGGTCGCCGTTGACGACACTGCTCGCGCCGGTCGGCACCAACTCACCGTAGGTGATAGGCCGGTAGGCTTGCGATACTGTTCCGTAAAGTTCAACGCGCGGCGGGCCAAAGCCTGTGACGACCGGCGCAGGAGGATTTTTGGCCTCGGCACCCTTTGCTCCTGCAACGGGAGGCGCAGAGAGGATCGGCTGACCCTCCACTAGCACATAGCCGAGTCCCAACCCAAACAGCGGCACAAAATGAAAATCGGACTGATCCGCAAGCGGGTCGCCATTGGAGGTCTTTGCCACGTTCAATTGCTCGACGACACTTTGATTGAGAAATTCCAGCCGCATCCCGGGAACAATCGAAAGCCGCCCAAAATGGAAGCGGTTTTCGGCAAAGATGGCGCCGTCCCATGTTTCACCGGTATTCAAATTGCGAAGCATTCCGCTTTCTGTGTCCGGCGTTTCGCCGCGCTCATCGGTCCGATCCTGTAGCGCGTGATAGAAATAAATACCGCCGGCAATGGTCGAAACGTTGTTGAATAAATCGTAGTCGTGACGGACGCGGGCATCAACGCCCTCTGTCCAGGCTTCGCGCAACTGAATTGAATTCGTCTCCGCAGCTGATCCGCTGGGCAGCGTGCCAAACCCGCCGCCGCGCTGGCGCTTGCTCCAGCGCGACAAATAGCCGCCGAATGCCTTGATCTCGAGTTCCGTCCTCTCTGAGAAAAACTTTTGGTACTCGAGCATGGCATAGTATCGCTCGAGCCGGAACCGATCGAAAAATCGACTGGTCTGAGTGAAACCGTCTTCCACGAAGACAGAGTTTGGTGGATTTACTTCTTCCCGACGACGCATGCCGCCCGGTTCGCCGTGGTTTTCGTCGTAGAAATCGAGAGTGAGGATGAATTGGGTATCTTTCGTCACATCCCACACAAGACGCGAGCTGCCGTTGTTAAGCTCGTAGTCGCTATTGGCCTCGCGGAATCCATCCTGCTGTCGGTGATCATAGTAAAGATAGTACCCGAATGGGCCGACCATGCCGTCCACTTCCGTGTAATTGCGATAATACCCATAGCTGCCAAATACATTCCTGGTAGTGAAATGAAATGGCGCATCCAGGCGCGGCATTTTCATGACAAAATTGATGGCTCCTCCGGGTTGGCACCCGTACTGCAAAGCGGCGCCCGCACGAATGAGTTCAATCCGCTCCACTGCATCCAGGATTGGCGTGTAATGCGTTTCAGGAAAACCAAACTGCTCGTTCTTCAGGGAGATGCCATCTTCGAGCACCTGCGTGAACTCACTGCGCTGCGAATTGAGGCCGCGATAACCGAAGTTGATGATTGGAGATTGGGGCTCTTCGCTGACGACAATGCCGGGCGTAGTGGCCATCACTTCCCGATAGTCATTACCGGCGAAGGTAGGAAATTCTTGCGGTTTCACGAACGAAGTTTTCTTGCCGGCATTGATTCTCGTCCCCTCCACTGGCGGCAATGCTGGATATGGCACGGGATACGTGTCGAACCATGTTCCAGTAACAACGATGCCCTCGACGTCAGCTGTTTCGGAGACGTTCGTTACCGCGAGCGACACGCTTTCACTTGAGCTTATGACAAATCTGCTATTTGCACTTACAAGGTTGCCGCTCGACCGCGAGCGGGGCCGACGAGATTTATCGTCCCTGCCGTCACTGTCATCGGCATCGTCAGTATCGCTTTCGGCAATAGACGCAACCACGGCGTCCTGGGCAAAGCCCGATTCGATAAAACAACACAGCGCAATCCCCGCGAGCGCCGTTCCGAGTGCGAGAGTAATTTTCGAAGGCATGCGCGCGATGAAAACGGATTCGTCTTTGCAGCGCAAGTTTTTTTATTACGATCTTGTAATGTGGACAGGTTACGCGGCTCCGCGAACTCTCCACACCCGTTGCCTTGCGAATGCGGACTGGACATTCCATCTTCGGTGCTCATCGTCGAATGCATATCGAACCAGATTCATTGCCGACCGGACACGACGGCATCGTACCGCGTTTGACAAAAGGGCCGACGATTCATTCGAGCGCGTGGGTTGTTCCTGGCGCGACTGTCCTGGGCGACGTAATTCTCGAAGAAGAATCAAGCGTTTGGTACGGCGCGGTGCTGCGCGGTGATATCAATCGCATCATCATCGGGCCGCGCTCGAACGTTCAGGACAACGCTGTCATCCACGTTGACACCGGTTACCCAACAAGCGTAGGCGAATTGGTCACGATCGGCCACACCGCGGTCGTTCACGCGTGCAAAATCGACAATGAAGTACTCATCGGCATGGGCGCTATCATTCTCGACGATGTGGAAGTAGGCGCACGCTCCATCATCGGGGCAAACGCGCTGGTCACGATGGGGATGAAAATTCCTCCCGCCTCGCTCGTGCTCGGATCGCCCGCGAAAATCCGGCGGCAACTCAACCTCGACGAACAAAAGGACATTGCGCGATGGGCATGGAGCTACGTCGAGACCGCGAAACAATTTCGCGAATTTTCCTAACACCTGTGGCGGCGTAGCAGTCGGCGAATAGAAACCGGATTTCGGTAGTGGTACCGTTTCAATTCCCCGCCGACGCTTCCTTCTCGATGGACACTTCGGTCGCTTTGATTATCGCGACAACGCTGTCGCCCTCCCCGAATACGGGCGGCGATCGTAAGTTGAGCATAGCCGATCTCTGGTCCAAACGCCCCGCTCGGTCGCGTCGCGATATGCCACTAGCCGGATATGACCTTGCGTCCACAAAGGCGGGCAACAACAGTGGGTAGGTGAAAACTATTACTGTTTCCGCATTGATTGCGGCTTTGGCCGTAGTGTTCTCTTTGACGCGATTAGTAGGACAAAGTCCAGCCGACACCACTCACTCGACGGAAATGAGGCTTCATGTTCCGACAGCCATTGAATGGAAAGACGGACCAGCGGCTTTGCCTGCTGGGGCAAAGGCGGCCCTGCTCGAAGGCGACCCAACGAAAGAAGGTCCGTTCGTAGTGCGTTTCCAGTTTCCTGACGGCTATCATGTCGCACCGCATACCCATCCGAACACTGAGCGCGTCACAGTGATTTCGGGTGTTCTTTATCTCGCGACCGGAGAAGCGCTTGATCGCAATAGCGCGAAAAAACTTCCGGCAGGATCCTTCGGTTACTGGCCCGCTGGAATGAAACACACGGCGTGGGCTGAAGGCGATACAGTAATTCAACTTCACGGCGTCGGTCCGTGGCAGATCAACTATGTCAATCCTGCGGACGACCCGCGAAACGCGAAGAAATAACGCTTTGCCGACACTCGCAAGTCGTAACGATCTCGCCAACTCGTGCGTGTTGGCGCGCAGACATCGAAATCAATTACCCGAATCTGCTTACAGCCCAACGCCAAATGTCTCTGCCAGTTCGCGCGCGTTCCCGCGCAAAAGTTCGGCTCCGCGCTTCATGTTTTCTTGCTGGCTCATTCCCGGGCGCGCGTTCTGGTAAACACCGTCAAAAATTTCGCGAAGTTCTCGATCTTCAGATGCGCGGCCAACAATTGCGAACACTGGTTTTCCGAGCTTTCGTGCCAGCCGCGCCACGCCGACTGGCGTTTTCCCTTCGAGTGTCTGCCGATCCAGACTCCCCTCGCCTGTAATCACCAGGTCCGCATCTTTCATCTTCGCTTCGAGCCCGACTGCTTTTGCAACGACTTCGAATCCGGGGCGAATTTGTGCGCCGCAAAAACTGAGCAAACCGAAGCCGAGACCGCCTGCGGCACCCGCACCTGGTTCGTTGCGATAATCGAATCCAAATCGCTCGGCGACGACATCCGCCAGCCTGGTCAGCGCAGATTCCAAAACTTCGAGATCATCTTTATTGGCGCCCTTTTGGGGACCAAACACTCGCGTCGCGCCGTTTGTACCC
>DATBDI010000254.1:0-4155 GCA_036270025.1 Candidatus Udaeobacter sp.
AACGCCAGTCCGCAATCGCAGGCAAACAAGTCTGCTGTTTGGATTCGTTCTCACACGAAACTACCGATCAACCGCACTTAGCCCATTTTTAGCACAACCGGTAGACGAGTTTCAACTTCTTTTGCGCCGATCGAATGGCAGCACATCGGAAATCAGATCGACGCCACGATGATCTTTGGGCGGATAGATTTCGTAAACATGATTGCTTCAATCGGTGTCCTCTAGAGACTCGGGCGCGGAGCGGGAGTTGGTCGAGGTCTTGGGGTTGGGAATCGCGGCGTCGATGTCGGGCAAGGAACCGGCTCGCACCAAGCGATGTTAACCGTATCAACCCGCCAGCCTTCATTTGATGCACAGAAACGTACGGCTAAAGTCTCATAGACGTACAACGCGAACCGTACCACCGTTAAACGGATCTAAAATCAGGCTGAGGCCGTTTGCCCGCCAGGTTCTTTGCCTCTTCGGGACCCGCAATCCAGGAATGTAAATCGGCGGGGAAAAAAAGGACGAGATGCAGCTCATCGAATTGTTACTTCGTGTTTCCCCTGACGGAGGAAGCGGGCTTTTGGAGAGCTGGTTTTTTTGTTTCGCGTGTGCCATGGTCGGTCTCGGAGCTTGGTGGAAATGTAGGACGAAGAACCATGCTTGGAGGGAGGAATATGGTGAAGAACGTTCAGCCGAAGCAATCGCCTGCGATCAAGCAGAGAGGGCCAATTAATGGGTAATCCTCTCGATTTTCTTGTAAGCAAGGGAATCTTCCCCGGCGACAACATTCGAGTGACCGCGGACGCCCACGCCCACTCGGAGTCTGCTCTCGTCGTCGATCCCCGGAATCCGGAACGTCTGCTGGGTGCCTCCAAGCGGTTCACCGATCCGCAGCACTACATCTTCTCGTTGGCTCCGGTCTTCTCGAACGACGGAGGTAGCACGTGGCCGTCGCTTCCCGCTTTCCCGATGCCTCCAAACCACGACATCTACACAGACCCATCGGCAACGTTCCATACCTCGGGCGCCGCCTGGGTGATGGGGGACCCCGGCTTCTTTCACGCCCAGCACGCTGGGCTCTATCAGTCTCTCGGCTGCACGGCCACGGGCGACATCCTCACGACGCACATGCTGGCGCAGAAGAGCATCAACGACGGCGCGGGATGGTCGGCCGTTCCGATCGTCGGCGTGCGGTGCACGGAAGATGACAAGGGATGGATCCTCTGCGACAACAGCACTGAAGTGAGCCTCGTACCGCCCAGCCATCCCGGTCCGTGGCCCAAGCCCAAGCCAGTCAGTCCCTACCATGGCCGCCTGTATGCTGTCTGGGGCGCGGTCACGCCGCTGCGCTTCGCGCGGTCCCTGGACGGTGGCCAGACATGGGTCGGGGCCGGCAATCAACCGGCTGGAGCGGATCTCGCGCCGTACGCCTACGCTCCGGACATCAGCATCGGCCGAGACGGCACGGTTCATGTCTTCTCACACGATCCCGGCACTGGTTCGATTCAATACTGGCGCTCAAAGGACGGCGGTGAGACCTTTGAAGGAAATGGGAACTTCATCAACGCCTTGCCGCAGCCGCGGGAGGTCGTCACGAACCTCACCGACATCACGACGAAATCCTTCGCCGGCGGCCCCATCACCAGAAGCGGCGGATGGCCCGTCTTCGATGGAGCGAAGTTTCGCGTCATTACTATCGTCGCCGCCTGTTGCTTCGGAAATAAGGGCGTAGCCATCGCCTGGGCCGACGCGAGGAGCGGCCACTCGCGGATCTATTACCGCCTCTCGACCGACGGTGGCGAAACCTGGCTTGGAGACCCGAGCGGAACGCCGCTCCTCCCCATCGTCGGCGACAGCCACCAGTTCCATCCCCAGCTCGCTACGACTGGTAGCGGAGTACTTGGCTGCGCGATGTATTCCTATTCAAAGACCGCGATCGCCTGGAACAAGCCCGGGGTTTCCGTCCTCGTGGCCGCCTCCTTCGATGAGGGTATAACTTGGGAATTCACACCGATCACCGATCAGCCTTGGGACCCCGCCATTGGCGCTCCCTATTCCCACGGCGATTCCAACGCCACGTTTATCGGCGAGTATTTCGGGTTCGACGCTGGCAAGAGCGAGTTTCACGTCCTTTGGACTGACACGCGGTTCAATAATCAGGACCTCTTCTACTGCCAAGTCTTGACCGAGAAGACAAGAGATCTGACGGAAGGGCTTGGTCTCGCGATCGATCCAATGGCACTCATCCTTTCGGGAAGAGCCTACCTGATCTGGGCGGAAATGCATCATCCGCATGTGGAGAAAGCTCTCGATCTGAAAAATATCCTGCCCATGATGACGGCGGAAGAACGTGGGGCAGCACTGGCGCGGGCAAAAAGCCTGGGTGAGTTTGGCAGCGTGGCCAAGAAAGCGATAGAAGCGTTTAATAAAACGCTTAAGCCTTAGACTGGCCGGCACAGACATGATTGGGCGGTACCGCAAGAGTTCCGCCTTCAGAAATCCATCCACTTCCATGCGTTCCATCGGCAAGATGAAACGGAGCGGCGCTGGCGTTTTTGTATCGAAATGATCGCTTTCATTTCCCGACATATCTAGTAGCCCACGTCAAGGGAAAACTCGTCGACTCGCCCGCGACGAAAACCAGTAAGGCTCAACCACCTGTCCTACGGAAAAGGAGCCACGCTCGGCATGAGATGAAATACTGGGGGAAATTCATCGCTGACAATCTCAAGAAAGCGGGTTGGAGTTCGGGCTACGTCTCAGCGATTGATTCCAACGGGCGGGCGTGTAGGACTAAGGTCCTATAGGTAGACTAGCGAAAGCTGCGAAACTTCGTGGTTCTATAGTTTCCCCAACTTCTCACGGAGCGGGGAAGGCGGCGGTGGGCGGTGGGCTATTGGAGAAATGTAAGAACTCCAAATGAACATCCACGTGGCCACGCTTCCGCGAGTCATCCAAATCCAGATCGCCCAGCCGCGCTTCTCGGAAATGAATTCTCCAGCGGGAAATCAGAGAAGGCCAAAACAATGAAAGGAAAATTATGCTAATGAAAAGTCGTCGTAGCTTTACAATATTCACAACGATCTTCTCCGTGCTTGCCTGCTGTGGGCTTGGGTTCGGAGAGGTCAGTCCGGCGGCGCCGGATTCATTCGTAGCAAGCAACACCTTCGATGGGGCGAACGCCCTTGCGAATGTGACCTCTGGCGGGTTCAACAATGCCTTTGGGTGGTATTCACTCTTTGGCAACACCGATGCCTTCTTCAACACCGGTGTTGGCGCGGGGACACTGGCCCTCAGCAACGGGGCCGACAATACCGCAGTAGGCGCTGGAGCGATGTTGCTCAACACCACCGGCAGTGACAACGTGGCGGTTGGAGTTGACGCGCTGCTCTTTAATGACACCGGCTCGAACAACACCGCCACCGGTTCTTTTGCGCTCTATAGCAACACAACCGGCAACCTCAACACGGCCAACGGTCTTGCTGTGCTCTATAGCAACACAACCGGCATCGGCAACACTGCTGAGGGCGGTGATGCGCTCGTTTTAAACGACTCCGGCGGCGGCAACACAGCCATCGGTGCCGGTGCACTTTCGCAAAACATTATCGGCAACAGCAATATCGCACTTGGCCGTTCTGCCGGTAGTCAAGTCACGGGTGATAACAATATCGACATTGGGAACAGTGGTGAAGCTGCCGAATCGGATACTATCCGCATCGGCAACTCCTTTCATACGGCCACGTATATCGCTGGCATCCTCGGTAATGGTCCTTTCTCCTGCGACGTATCGATTGACCCGGTCACCGGCCAGCTTGGTGTTGGTGGTTGTATCTCCTCCAAGCGGTTCAAGAAGGATATTGACTCCATGGACAAGACCAGTGAAGCGATTTTCTCGCTTAAACCGGTGACGTTTCACTACAAGAACGACAAGACCAACATTCGCCACTTTGGATTGATTGCTGAAGAAGTAGCAAAGGTGAATCCTGCGTTGATAGCAGTGGACAAAGAAGGAAAACCCTACTCGGTCCGCTACGAGCAGATCAACGCGATGTTGCTCAACGAGTTCCTCAAAGAACACGGCAGGAACGAGGAACAGCAAAAACAGATTAACGTGCTCACGGCGCAGCTAAAAGAGCAGGCAGCGCAAATCCAAAAGGTGAGCGCACAGCT
>DATBDI010000255.1:0-6614 GCA_036270025.1 Candidatus Udaeobacter sp.
CGCGATGATGCAGCCCGCTGCCGACGCGCTCGAGAATGCACTGATCGACCTCGCACCGCAGCCCGAAACCATTCCGTTGTTCAGCACCATCACTGGCAACCGTCTTAACGGTAATGCTGGTGACGCGGCGCATTGGGCCCGTGGCATCAGGCAACCGGTTCAATTCGCGCCGGCGATCAATGCGATTGCTGACTTTGGTGTGGATATCTGGCTGGAGCTCGGCGCCCATCCCGCCCTCGCTCATTCGGTCGCGGAATGTCTCGCCAGCCGTGGCGGATCGAAACCGATTGTAATCTCTTCTGTCCGTCGGGAACGGGAACACGATTCTGTACTGGAAGCCGCCCTGGATCTGCATCGTGCAGGAGTGGCGCTCGATTTCAAAGCCGTGACGCCATCGCGCCGTATCCTTCCGCTGCCGGCATACGCTTGGGATCGCAGCCGCTGGTGGAACGAAGCTCCAGACTGGCGCGAAAGTCGCCTCGGCTCGGGCGGCCGCGGAATGCTCGCCATGCGGCTGCCACGCGCGACGCCCACCTGGACCGCCAGGCTGGATAGCCGACACATGGCTTTCCTCAAAGATCACAAAGTCGAGAACCATGTTATTTTCCCAGCCGCGGGATTTGTTGATCTGGTAATTGAGGCCGGCACGCAGCTTTTCGAAGGCCGACCGTTCGTGGTCGAGGAGTTTGAGATTCGCAAGCCGCTTATCCTGCCGGAACCTGCCACCGGCATTCACATCGAAGTCTCCTACGAGCCTAACGAGCGCACATTCGCGATCCAAAGTCGGTTCGACCAGGGAACATCCTGGTCGTTGCACGTAGTGGGCTCGATGCGAGCCGAACGGACCGAGTCGGGCTTTGCCGACTCAAGTTTCGACACTGAAATCCAGCCGGTTATCTCGAAACTCAAACCAGTCGATATCGACGCGTTTTACCGCTATATGAGCGATCTGGGACTCGGATATGGCGAAACATTTCGCTCTGTTCGCGAGCTTTGCGCCGCAGATGGTAAATCGTCCGGGCGGGTGGCGCTTTCTGAATCGATTGCGCCGAGGGCCGGCGAGTATCCATTGCATCCCGTGCTGCTCGATGGCGCGCTACATGTGTTCTCCGCCGGTCGTTCGACGGTCGAAGCACGCGGCTCGCAACTGAAATTGCCGGTCCGATTTGGCCGAATTCTATTTCTGCGTTCCCCCGGAGCCTCGGCACGGGTCTGCGCCAGTGTGATCCAATGCACGGATGAGTTCGTCGATGGACGCATTGCTCTTTATGACGAATCCGGCAAACCGTGTGTTCTGGTGGAGGGGTTCCGTGCCATCAGTGTCGCAGGGGTGCGCCGGGGTGCTATCGGCGGCGTCCGCGATGTTCTCTATCATGTAGATTGGCAGCGCACACCAAACGAATTCCGCCCGGGAACGTTGGAACCTTTGCCGTTGACCCGCCTGCGCGACGCAGCCAAAGGCGCGCTCGACGATGTGCTCGCTACGCGCGGACGAGAGCGGCTTAAAAGTGCAATTGCCGCTCAGGACGATCTCGCTGCTGTCCTGCTGTGCGCGGGCCTCCGCGAAATGGGAGTTACGATCGGCGCTGATTTCGCCGCCGATTCACTGCGGGTCACCGCGTCGATGCGGCGAGTTTTCGAACAGTTGATGTTGAAACTTCAAAAGCGTGGCCTGGTGGAGTCAAGTGGATCGGGCTATAGACCGAACCGTGCGTTCACGACCGCCGCTGAATCCGCTAACCAAGCGCAACGCCAATTCATCACGCAACACCCCGGTCATCTTCCTGAAGCGCAGCTCGTGGCTGGAAATTGTGCCGAGCTCGGGCCGATCTTGCGCGGCGAAAAGGATGCCGTGCAGGTGTTGTTCGCCGGCGCGGGCGCCGAACTGCTCGACCAATTTTACGGTGACGGTTTGCTTACCAGCCATTGGCTTGGCGCCATTACCGCTGCCGTGCAAACCGCCGCCAGCACGCTCCCGGAGGGACGCGGATTACGCATCCTCGAAGTCGGCGCCGGGACTGGCGGCCTGAGCGCGCAAATTCTACCCGCGCTCGAGCGCGGCTTGCATTCGTATACGTTTAGCGATGTTTCGGCCGCTTTCTTCCCCGGTGCGAATCAAAAACTTTCGGCTTTTTCTGAAGTTGAGACGAAAATCTTCGATCTTGAAAAACCGGCGGCCGATCAAGGTTTTGAACTTGGCTCGTTCGATTTCGTAATCGGCACCAATGTGCTTCACGCCGTGGCCGACGTGCGAGCCGCGCTGCGTAATCTGCATGATCTGCTGGCCCCCGGTGGTTCACTGGTTTTCATGGACGTGGCCACGCCCCAGCTCTGGACTGAAACCGTTTTCGGCCTGACCAGCGGTTGGTGGCGGTTTACCGACCGCGATCTGCGCTCGGTGCATCCCCTGCTCGGACGTTCGCAATGGGAAAGCGTGTTGCGCGAAACTGGCTTTAGCGACACCGCTTCGTTGCCAGGCTTCATCGGACGGGATGGTGAAGGCCAGATCGCTATTCTTGCGCGCAAAGCGTGGGAGCCTCCTGCCGCCCCGGAACCCGTTGCGGAGCTTCCACCCGAGAAATCATGGCTCATTTTTGCCGACGAAGGCGGCGTCGGATCCTCGTTAGCCAAACGCTTGCGCGCGCATGATGTCCGTTGCCGAATCGTCCGTCCCGGAAATGCATTCGCTGAGCCGGAAACTGATACGTTCACGCTCAGAGCGGAAGTGCCCGAACACTGGCACCAACTTTTCACCGCGTTGGCTGGTGATGCCGAGCCCGAACGGATCATCTATCTTTGGAACCTTGACGCGCGGCTTGATGACGACGCAACAATTGGGACCGACGCACTGCTCCACCTTGTTCAAACGCTCGAAACCGCCCGGCCCTCTGCCAAATTGCGCATTGACTCAGTAACACGCGGCGCCCAGCCCGTCGGTCGCGAAACGAAAGCGACTACCATCGCGCAGGCGCCCGCGATCGGCCTGATGCGCGTGATTCTTAACGAGTATCCGAATTTGATTTGTCGCGGGATTGATTTGCCGCCGACTCCATCGGCGGCCGAGCCTGAGGTCCTTTGGACAGAGTTATTACGCGCTGAACCGGAGCGGGAAGTCGCGTTCCGGGGTGAAGCACGGTACGTGCAACGGCTCGACCGTGGACGTCCGCGCATTGAGCGAAGTCTTGATCCGGCGCTGCCGTTACGTCTCGAATCACGCGAGCGCGGTCAGCTGGACGCGTTGAAGTTCGCTCCGTTCGCCCAGCCCTCCTGCGGTGCCGGCGAAGTCATGATCGAGGTAAAGGCGGCGGGCATGAATTTCCGTGATGTGCTCAAGGCGCTCGCGCTTTATCCCGGTGACGCACCTGATGCGCGGATCTTCGGCGACGAGGTCGGCGGCATCGTCACCGCCGTGGGATTAGGTGTTACACACGTTGCGCCGGGCGATCGTGTGTTTGGCCTGGCCGTCTTCGGCCTGGCAACGCGAACGGTTGCGCGAGGCAGCGACGTGCAGCGAATTCCTAAGGATCTTTCATTCGAGGAAGCCGCCACTCTACCGGTGGTGTTCATGACTTCCTGGCATGCGCTGAAGAATGTGGCGCGACTGCGTCAGGGAGAGCGGGTGCTGATTCACGCCGGTGCCGGCGGTGTCGGCATGGCCGCAATTCAGATTGCACATCATCTCGGTGCCGAAGTCATCGCCAGCGCCGGCAGTCCCGCGAAGCGCGCCTTGCTCGAAACACTCGGCGTGAAACATGTGATCGATTCCCGACGCGGCGACTTTACCGAGGCGGTGATGAAACTTACCGATCGCCGCGGAGTAGACGTGGTGCTCAACGCGCTTGCTGGCGAAGCGATTCCAATGGGTCTTTCGTGTCTGGCCGAGTTCGGTCGCTTCATCGAGATTGGGAAACGCGACATTTACCAGAATTCCCGGATCCCGCTGCGACCGTTGCGACGCAACGCATCGTTTCACGTTGTGGCGATGGATGCCGTTTTTGCCGGTGACGAATCACTCACGCGGGAAATGCTTACGGAGATCTCCGACCTCATCGGGCAGGGCATCCTGCATCCGTTGCCATTCCGCGCATTTCCAGCGAACAACGTCGGCGCGGCCTTTCGACTCATGGCTGCCGGAAAGCACATCGGCAAAGTCGTCGTTTCGTTACCCGAAACGTTTTTGCCGCGGCGGGGCGAACCGATGGCGCCGAAATTCGAAATCAAATCGGACGGTTGCTATCTCATTACCGGCGCTTTCGGGGGCTTTGGAAAAGTCCTGGCGAACTGGCTTGTCCGCGGTGGCGCCCGGCATCTGGTGTTATCCAGTCGCAGCGGCGCTTCCACTCCGGACGCTGAGGCGTTCGTGAGCAGTCTGCGCGATCGGGGAGTTGTAGTACAGATCCTAAAAGCCGATACCGGTTCGCCTAACGACATCGGCCGCCTGTTTACTGACATTCAACAAAACGGCCAGCCGCTGCGTGGCGTGTTCCATCTCGCCATGTTCATTGACGATGCGCCGCTGGCTGCTCTCAACCGTGAGCGAATGGCGAGCGTCCTTGGCCCGAAAGCGCTCGGTGCCTGGTTGCTTCATGAACGCACGCGCGACATGGCACTCGATTGTTTCGTCATGTTTTCGTCTGTCTCCTCGATCTTCGGCAATCCGGCTCAGGGCAACTACGCAGCAGCCAACGCCTTTCTTGATTCCCTTGCACATCACCGTCACTCGTTAGGCCTTCCCGCACTCACTCTGAACTGGGGCGTCCTTGGCGGAGAAGGTTACGTCGCGCGTAACGAACGCGTCGCCGAGTTTCTAGGGAAGCAGGGTGTCAGTTCACTATCGCCCGGTGAAGTGATCTCCATCCTCGAGTCTTCGCTCTCCGCCGGCAACACTCAGCTCGCCGCTATCCGGGTTGACTGGGCCAAATGGAAAACATTTTTCCGAGGCATGCAAGGGAATCCGCTTCTCGAGCGCATCTTCGCGTCGGTCGAAAATCGCGAGACTAACGGCGGCACCACCGATTGGCGCAACCGGATCGAATCGGCGGGTCCTGAGGAGAAGGAAAGGGTGATCGCGCAAGCAGTCCGTGAAGTTGTCGGCTCCGTTCTTCGCGTAAAGCCTGACACGTTACGGGATGACCAACCGCTCACCGACCTGGGCCTCGACTCTTTGATGGGCGTTGAAATCGAGAACTCGCTGGAAGCGGCTATCGGCGTCGCTCTGCCGCCGACGAGTCTAATGCGCGCTCGAACGATCGGCCAGATCGCAACACTAATCGCGGGCCATGTAGGCGGTACCGCGCCGGCCACCGCGACGACGCCAGGTAATGGGTCAATGCCAGCCGCACAGCCCGCGACCTCTACAGTCGAGGTCGATCTTGACGCACTTTCGACTGAAGAGATCGGCCGGCTGTTGGGCGACGACGAACCCCTGCTCGAGGCAACCACCAATGTCTGAGGAGAAACACGCTCGTTTCCGGCAATGGCTTGAAAGAGGCGAAGCCTGTCTCCATCCACTGACTTTGCCGCAGCGCGAATTGTGGGAAACGTCCCCGGCTCCGGCTGGAGACGTGTCCAATCACATTTGCTGTGTCATTAATGTACGAGGTCTGATCACTCCGGAAGATTCTGTCGCTTCCCTGCGACGAGTGGTCAATCGACAGGAAGTGTTGCGACTGTCGATTTTGCCGGGAAAAAACGGACCTGTTCAGTTAATTCGGGCTCGCGCCGAGCCAGTGATGCGGTTTCGCGACATTTCTCCGCAGACATCGACTCAGAAAATCGAAGAGCTTGCCCTCCAAACTTTCTCCGAGCCTTTCGATCTGGTTCAGGGTCCTCTTTATAGAGTAGAGGTCCTTCGCCGTGCGCCCGACGACCAGCTAATGATATTTGCGATTCACCACGCAATTGCCGATGGCTGGACGCTGGGTGTGTTTGTTCAAGATCTCTGCGCCGCCTATGTCCAACAACGCATGCGCGGACCTGACGCGCTACCGCAGGTGGCGACTTCTTATTCCGCGTGGGGCGCCGCCGAGAGGGCATTCTGGCAATCAACCGAACTGGACCCACGCATCGCTTTCTGGAAATCCCGCCTCACGGGCACGCGGCGTCTTTGGAGCGTGCCGGATGAAACCGACGTCGTCTTTCTGCCGCGACGATTAGTTTCGCAATTACCGGCGCAGATCAGCGGACACGTGCGGGAGTTGGCCCGTCGCAGTGGCGCCACGCTTTTTAGCACCTTGCTTGCAGCCTTCCAGATTACGCTTTCACGGTGGACCGGCGCCGAAGATATTGTCGTGGGAACGCCCGTCGCGCACCGCACGAGGCAGGATGTCCGCGAGACGATGGGATATTTTTCCGGCGTCGTGCCGCTGCGCGGTCAGGTGGAACGAGGCCGCACATTTCCAGAACATTTAAGAATCGTTCACCAATCCACAGTCGATTCATTTGCAAACGCAATGCCATTTACCGAACTTGTTCGGGCAATAGGCGAACGTCCGACGCCAAAACACAACCCCATTTTTGAAGTGCGATTCGCTTTACAAAATCATCCGGTGCCCGACGTGGAAATTCGAGGGCTCTCACTTAAGCTAAGGATGCGCTCGACCGGAACGCCCCGA
>DATBDI010000256.1:0-2270 GCA_036270025.1 Candidatus Udaeobacter sp.
AAATACGAGGAGGTCGTGTGCTGTGGAAGTCTGGCCTCGGTATGAGGTCTGACGAAGCTTTATCGAAGATGGAGGAAGGCCCTCCGGAATCGGCCTGCAGGGGCAGGTTCCAAACCGCCACAAGCTGCGAGGGTAAAGAGCCCTGGTGGTGAGCGTTGTGGGAAAAGGCGGAAGGAATTCCGTCAGGTGTGGCTCAAGGAGACGAACGCAAGTAAACCGCTGATGACGTGTCGTAACGTATTCCATCGACGTCGAAACCGGGATTTGGACTTCTGTCCCGCGAGCAAGGGTTGGGGGGAGCCTGCCGACTGCCCAACCGGCGTCCGGCATGAAGGCGGCGTGACCTTGAGACGGGCTTCGATGAGGAACACAGGAACCTGTCGTTCCGATGTTAAGGGAGAAATCCAAGCGGTCAGTCACCGCAAGGACCAGAGTACCGATGCGGAACACAGGGGCGGAGGCGTCCGTAATAGGGACGAAGGTGCTGTAATGGCGCTGGACCGAAGGGACGTCGTCATCCGGCTTTATCCCGCCGACAACCCGCAAGGGGATGACCAGCGTGGATAGAGCCAAACCGTTTTGTATTGCCAAACGCGATGTGTGGGAGGCGTACAAGCAAGTGAAGGCGAACCGAGGAGCGGCTGGTGTTGACGGACAGTCGATCGAGGATTTCGACAGGGATCTGAGCAAGAATCTCTATCGGGTCTGGAATCGGATGTGTTCCGGCAGCTACTTCCCGCCACCTGTGCGGCGCGTCGATATACCGAAAGGAGATACTGGAGGAACTCGGCCGCTGGGCATCCCGACGGTCGCCGACAGAATCGCCCAAATGGTCGTCAAGCGCTACCTGGAACCGATCCTGGAGCCCGTGTTCCACACGGACTCCTACGGGTATCGTCCGGGGAAATCGGCGCATGATGCGCTGGCCGTGGCCCGACGCCGTTGTTGGCGCCACGATTGGGTGCTCGACCTTGATATCAAAAGCTTCTTCGATGAAATCGATTGGAGCCTTTTGATGCAGGCCGTGCGCCGGCACACCGACTGCAAATGGGTGCTCCTCTACCTGCAACGGTGGCTGGAAGCGCCCGTGAGCATGCCAGACGGCACCTTGGTCGAACGGACGAGAGGAACGCCGCAAGGCGCGGTCGTCAGCCCCTTGCTGGCGAATCTCTTCCTTCACTATGTCTTCGATTTATGGATGCGCCGGGAATACCCCGACATCCTCTTCGAACGATATGCCGACGACGCTATCTGCCATTGCCGAAGCGAAGCACAAGCGCTTGAATTGCATCAGGCGCTTGAGAAGAGGTTTGCGGACTGCAAATTACAACTGCATCCGCAAAAGACCAAGGTCGTGTATTGCAAGGATGCAAATCGCCCCGGGCACTACCCGGAGCAGTCGTTCGACTTTCTCGGCTACACATTCCGGCCAAGCATGGCGAGCAACCACCACGGAGAACGCTTCGTCGCATTTATCCCAGCCGTCAGTAAACAGGCTGGCAAGAAGATGCGGCTCAGCGTGCGCCGTTGGCGAATGCATCGTCGAAACGACCTTGAACTGGCGCAGATCGCCGCCTGGGTTCGCCCGGTCTTGACGGGCTGGGTGCGCTACTTCGGCCGATTCTACCCCTCGAAGCTTCAGGAGGAGCTCCACACGATCGATGCCTTTATCGTTCGCTGGGCCATTCGTAAATACAAGCGGTTCCGAGGACATACCATGGCCATCTGGGACTGGCTGCGCTCGCTCAAACGGCGCGACCCGGCCCTGTTTGCCCACTGGAGCCTGGGACCAGCGGTCAGATGACGGGAGCCGGATGAATCGAGAGGTTCACGTCCGGTTCTGAGAGAGCGCGGTGCTGAAATACGCCGCGCTACTCACCTACCTCCATGCTTATGCGACTGTGGCCGAAGCCAAGGCCGGTATTGGCGCCTGGCTGGAATTTTACAACACTGAGCGCCAGCACCAGAGCCTCGGCTATCGCACACCGCGGCAAATTTACCAGGAAGGCCTGTGGATATGTGGACGATCGGCGTTGCCGACCGGCTGCGCTTCCCCCGCCTCCCGAGCGAGCTCGGAAGGCGAGGAAATGCTCACCTTCGCCCACATACCCACAGGCACTACAGTCAACAAAGCGATTGATGTTGAAGATTCAAAAAGCAGAGGCGTTGCACCAGCCACTGCACCGACAATGATCGGAGCCAACATCGAAATCGGCAGGGCTACACCTTAAGAAGCGGCTCCGGCTGTCTCACAAACGGGGTCCACCTCA
>DATBDI010000257.1:0-2770 GCA_036270025.1 Candidatus Udaeobacter sp.
ACCGAACTCGAGCGGCCATCGAATCACGGTGATGACATGCAGGACCGACCGCGACCAAAAGACAAAGATGACGAGCAGGCCGGCCGCGATGTAGGGCCAGTAGATTTTTTCGTTCGGTGAAATGACTTCACGCGCGCTCTCGATGAGAAAGGTAAGGGCCACGCCCTGGATAATGCTGATTAAGGTCAGCTCAACTCCCACAACTACGGAATCGAGTTCGCGTCGTGATTCAGAATTTTTCATTAACCGGGCACTTTCGAATGCGTGCCTGGAGGGATTCGAACCCCCAACCTTCTGATCCGAAGTCAGAAGCTCTATCCAGTTGAGCTACAGGCACACGGTGCCTTTGATTTACGACCGAACAGCCAGCGACTCAACCAAAGCGAGGAAGATCTTTAAAAGCTCAACGAAATGCCAGCGTAACCGGAGCGACGTGGCGCCGGCTCGATGCCGTTGGCAAATACGCGGTTGTAATATTTTTCGTCGGTCAAGTTCGAGATGCCAGCGATCAAGCGTAGATGTTTCGTGATATACCAATCCCCCGAAAGATTAAATACCTTGTAAGGGGCAATCTGCGCTTTCGGAATCTGCGCGTTCCCAATATTCGTATCCTGCCAGAATTGCTGTGAGACGTAGACAGCCGTTAAGGCTATGTCGAAACAATTCTCTCTTTGGAACGAGATTCCACCTTTCAAAAAGAACTCTGGAGCAAATGCCGGAGTGTTGCCGACGATTGTTTCGTCGGTGCCAGGTATGAGGAGCATGCTTTCCGTAAATTCCGCGTCGAGGAACTGAACATTGCTATAAAGGATCAATTTGAACGGGCGATAGTCGGTCGGCAATATGCCGGGCACGGGTGGACCCTTGCTGGCATCGACGATCCCTTTGCCGGGCTCCGGTGGCAGTACGGGCAGCGGCGGATGCTGGAAGGGCGCTAGAAGGTCATAGGAAAGCTCCCCCTCAAAACCACGGTGACGCGAGCTGCCCGTATTCAGAATGATAAAATCAGTGTTCGAGATGTTTTGCGTTTCCGTTCTGTTATCGAATACCATCCAAAACGCGCCAACGTCATACCAAAATCCTTTAAAGGGCGTGCCGTGTACGCCTAATTCGAAGTCTAGAGAATGGAAGGGGTCCGGAATCGATTCACCGAATGCGATCGTGCGGGTGGTTCCGGCGATGTCGAAGAACCGCGTCGGCCGCCAGCCCGAAGACGCACTGAAATAAGTTTCGTTTCGGTTACCGAAATCGTTGCCCATTCCAAATCCCCAAAGGGGAATCCAGTGGTCGGCGCTAATGCTTGCTGGCCCGGTCGGAGGCACAGTCGCTAGCCACGGCGCGTGCGTGGAATCGACTTCCACGTCTTCATGGTCAAGGCGGAACGAGCCAACGACGTGGAATTTTCCGATCCGAAACAGGTCCTCAATAAAGAACGCCTGGTAGTCTGCGGTCCGCGATTGATCGAGAGGGATGATGTCCGACGTCGTACCGCGTGGTGCGTATAGAAAATTCGGGCCAGTATTATCTTCGTTAAGCGTGTATCACTGAAACGGCGCGTCGCCATGATAAACAACGCCGCCAAACGTGAGAGCGCTACCTCTGAAGATAGTGCCGTCACCCCAGAACTTGCGGAAGCGTATGTCGGCCCCGCCATTATTGGATTCCTCGTAACCGAACGTCGTGCTTGAAGGAAATGGATTCGGCGCTGTTGGATTGAGATTTGGCGCGGTCCGCGCGTCGATCTCCTGATGAGTGAACCATCCTTTCGCCTGTAAAAGCCAGCCCTCTCCGAAGTCACGTTGGTAACTCAAAATAGTGGTGTAGCGATCAACCCAGTCATTATTGTATGGAGTGAACGAAAAGTTCGGGTTATCTACCCACTGCTTATAGGTGATCCTTCCCGGATCACCACCGTCAAACCGACTGGAGTAGAATTCGAGTGACAACAATTGGTGCTCGTCAGGCCTATAGCCCAGGTAGAGATCAGTCTGCCACAGTTGGTACTGGCTGTTATCACGTTGCCCGTCCGCGGTCACGAACCCCCCATCCAGGCGAAATTCCAACGGACCCACGGCCTCCTGAATCACATTGAAGTTAGAATAGTATCCGTAAGCGCCGCCGATCTGTTCGGTATAGACAATCCACGGCGAACCCGGCGCAGGATATTTGGTTATAAAGTTCACTACTGGCGCTGGTTCGGGTCCGTAAAGCAAGCT
The DNA here is from genome assembly GCA_036270025.1 of Candidatus Udaeobacter sp. Taxonomy (GTDB): domain Bacteria; phylum Verrucomicrobiota; class Verrucomicrobiia; order Chthoniobacterales; family UBA10450; genus Udaeobacter. Next base: position 2,217 of record DATBDI010000257.1, read on the forward strand.
GTTGCCGCCGCGGATGAATTGAATTTCTCTTATGGCTTGAGGCAACGGCAGATAGTAAAGAGTAGGGAAACCAATCCAATCACTCATGAGGGGCAGGCCGTCCCTAAGCACAAGGGTGAATTCGGATTCCTGCGGATTGCCCAAGCCCCGATAGTTGAAATTGAATTGGCCCGGCGTGTGTTGCTCCGTAATTTGGAACCCGGGCGCCTTGGTAAAAAGTTCCTGAAGGTTGTTATCTTCCACCGGCGGCTGTTGGTCGAGCTTGATGACGCTTGCCTTTTTCGTGACCGTGATTTCCGTGCCGGATACTTCAGGCATGATGTGCTGCCGCATCTCCCGGAAATTGTCGTGAGGCGTCGGAGTTGGAATCGGTTCACCGATGACGGTACCCTCTCGGACTGCGCGGTTTGAGCAATACTGGTTTGCGCGGAAAACGAGAGAAACAGCAACATGCCCAGTGCAACCAGCCACTGCGAGCTGGAGAGTAATTGCGAATGCGCGAAGAAGCGCCCTGCGGATCTCTGATTCTTAGCCATGGCGGCGGAGATTACACA
>DATBDI010000258.1:0-10936 GCA_036270025.1 Candidatus Udaeobacter sp.
TCATAGTGATTGGTCACAATGTGTTTCACATTGTGCCGAACGAGGTGCTCGTCCTCTCGGTGCTGGGCTTGTTATCGATTCGCCTGCGTGACGGCAACTGGTCTGCGATTGGTTTCAAACGACCAGCATCCTGGTCGCGCCTTCTTCTAATCGCTCTGGCAGCAGCTGCCTTGCGGATTCTCCTCGGCGAATTTGTTGTCGAACCAATCACCGGGTTTTTCTGGCCAAAGCCTACAGCGCCGGCATTGGCGAATGAGATTGCCGGCAACGTGAAGATTGCGCTTCTCGCTTTGCTGCTGGTGTGGACATTTGCCGCATTCGGCGAAGAGATCGCGTACCGAGGTTATCTTCTGACGCGCGCAGCCGATATTGGAAACAGATCAGCAACGGCTTGTTGGATTGCGATCGTGTTCGTCTCTGTTTTGTTCGGCTACGGCCATTATTACAAAGGGCCGTCAGGCGTTATTGATTCAGGAATCGCAGGATTAATTTTGGGAGCGGCGTACATGACCGCTGGGCGCAACCTCTGGGCGTGCATTTTGGCGCACGGATTTATTGACACGTTCGGCATCATCGACGCTTTTTTTGGATGGTCGGAATAACTGAACGGCTCGATCTCTCAGCCATTCGCATCGCTCACGAGCGCATTCGGCCACACATACATCGCACGCCGGTGTTGACGAGTTCGCGATTAAGTGAGGCGAGCGGGACGTCGTTGTTCTTTAAGTGCGAGAATTTTCAAAAGATTGGGGCGTTTAAAGCCCGCGGCGCAACGAATGCGGTCCTCGCTCTCGATGACCCCAGCGCGAGTCGTGGTGTGGCCACGCATTCATCTGGCAACCACGGGGCCGCGGTGGCGCGTGCGGCTAAACTCCGCTGTATCCCTGCGTACATTGTGATGCCATCAAACTCAGCGAAGGTGAAGATCCGCGCGGTCGAGGGTTATGGCGCTCAGATTGCGTTTTGCGAACCGACCGAAGAAGCCCGCGAAGCCGTGTGCGCACAAGTAATCGACAAAACCGGGGCGACGCTGATTCACTCGTTCGAGAATGAACACGTGATAGCAGGGCAGGGGACAGCAGCTGTGGAATTGCTCGAAGACGCTAGCAATCTCGATGTGATCATGTGTCCGGTCGGAGGCGGGGGGTTGCTCTCGGGCACAGCGATCGCGGCAAAATCGATCCGGCCGAACGTAAAAGTGATCGCGGTTGAGCCGGCCAACGCCGATGACACAGCGCAATCGTTCCGGGCCGGCCGGCGCATTGTCACGGAAAAGAAATTCACGATTGCCGATGGCCTGCGGACAAATGTCGGCGAACCAAATTTTGCGATTATTCAGCGGTACGTCGACGACATCGTGACCGTAAGCGAGGAAGCAATCGTTTCGGCCATGCGCACGATTTGGGACACGATGAAGATTATTATCGAGCCATCCGCGGCGGTCCCTTACGCTGCCATCTCGGAAGGCACGAGCGGCTTAAGCGCCAAACACGTAGGAATAATTCTGACCGGTGGCAATGTCGATTTGGACGCGTTGCCGTGGTAGGGACATCGCGCTGCGAGGCTTGTAGCCACCGGCCTGTGGCCGGTTTGTCGCTGGCTGCTTTTCACAGTTCTGAGACGGCCCACAGGGCCGTGGCTACAGGATGTTTTTTACACCTCTGTGGCGGCCCAGAATTTTCTGAAGGCGCTGGGCCAGGTCCGATCGGTCACGCTGTTTCGAGCAGCTGTGGCCATGCGCTGACGCAGCGCGGAGTCGGTCACGAGTGTTCGGATCGCGCGCGCGAAATCTTCTGCGTCGTGTGATTTTGTGATTAGACCGTTAGCTCTGTCTTCGACCAATTCCTTCGGTCCGCCGGAATCCGACACGACAACCGGCAACCCGCACGCTTGCGCTTCGAGAATGACGTTGCCGAAGGTGTCGGTCGTGCTCGGAAAAACAAACACGTCCGCGGATGCGTACGCCGTCGCCAATTCTTTGCCTGTAAGATAACCGGTAAAAATCGCTTCAGGCAGCGACATTGCGAGTGCGTCGGAATACGGGCCGTCGCCGACGACCAAAAGCTGAATGGGCAAATGTTGATCGCGCAGCCGGCGATAAGCGGCGGCGAGCACGTCCAGGTCTTTCTCACGTGAGACGCGGCCGACGTAGAGCAGGCGAACCTCGCCATTTACTGCGCCAAATTTCTCGAAAAACAGCGGATCGCGACGAGCAGGATGAAACAGCTCGGTGTCGAGGCCGCGCGGGAGAAGTTTCAGTTTTGCCGGATCAAGGCCGTGCTTGATCCAGCTTTGCCGGTATTCCTCGGAGTTGACGAAAACGGTATCGAGCTGGCCATAGAACCAGTGCATGTAACGCCAGGCCACACTTTCCAAGAAGCTGTCCTCAGTGAGGATGCGAATGTATTGGGGAAAATCGGTGTGATAAATGCCGCTCGTTTGCAGATTGAGCATCTTCGCCGCAAGCAGCCCGGTGAGTCCGACAGGTCCGGGCGTGCTGATAATTATCTCAGTAAATTTTTCCCGCTGTATGTAATCGAGCATCTGAAGAATCGGCGGGAAACTCAATTTTTGCAGCTCGTACTCTGGCAATTCAAATTCGCCGATGGGCGGAAAGTTCTTGATTGGAATGTTATCGACGCTGAGCTCGCTTCGAGACACGACGACGGTTAGATCCCTGCCTGCATTCGCGCTGGCCGCAACCATTCGCCGGATCGTCGTTGCAACGCCATTGACATCGTCAAGCGTATCAGTGAACCAGGCGCGCTTACGATTTTGCAATGCCAGCGGAATTTCGCCGGTCAACTCCTTAAAAATCCCGCGCAACCATTTTCGCGACGGAGCCTGACTGTGAAAACCGTAGATGTACGGCGTCAGGATCACCAGGATTGGCGCCATCGCACTGAGAGCTTGGATGCTCTCAACCATGTTGCCGCTGCTGAGTTGCTGAACGAATTTTTGAAAGAAACGGAAGGCGAGCTGCTCGGCGACCATGTTTGCCATCAGAAATGTCCGTCGCTCCGGTTCGATGACCTTGTCCACCCGCGCAGCGAGTTTCGCCTTCACTTCCGGCCGCCCGAAATAACCCGAAAGCTCATTCCATAGCGAGACGTTTGCCGGCTTAACAAAGTCAAAAATCTTTCCGGACATCACGCCTTGCGTGACGAACTCCATTTTTTCTCTGAGCGTGAATTCAGTTGGAGCGCGGCCCTCCATAAACCGCGAAAACATTTTCTCCACCAATGGCGCGCCCGGCCCAAGTTTTTCATGGAAGCGGTCCTGGATGAAACAGGCGACGGTATTGTAAAAGCCGTGCGACAGGATCAGCGGCGTTCCGCCGTGCCCGCGCGGCTCGCAATCCCCGGTGCGAACGTGTTTGAGAAACTCCTGCACAGTAGCTGCACGTGGCGTTTCGGTGAAGGCCGAAGCCCCAAACTTTCCGCCGTGATCGTCTGAACCGGCGACGAAAATCTTTTCCCACGCTTCCGCGTGTGTCGGTGCAAAGTTATGACGGTTAGCGAACGCATCGATCTTTTCCGGCGTGAGCTGTGTTAACAAGCTCTGCGTCAGATCACTCAGCAGCGCGTCACGTAAACCGTTGATTCCTTCAAAGTGTTTGAACAGAAGAATCAGCTGCTCCAGGTGCCGTGCCTCAAGTTTTCCGTTAACGCTGTAAAGGGGATGCGCCACGGCGTGCGTGATCTGCGCCGTGAGGAGATAGCGTTGAAGGTCGAAAACATTATCGCGAACGCCTTCGATTTCGCGGTGTTGCTGTTCTGAGATACCCCAGACAAGGATGTGCAGCTTGCAGGCCTCGTGAGGAAAAAAAGTCGTGACCTGTTCGCTGATAAAGGTGTGAGGCAGGTGCGCGATGCTCAGGCAGCCGTCGATCGTGTCGTGGTCGGTAATCGTGACGTAATCCATCCCGCGCTTCAGCAATTGCCGATGCAACGCCTTTGGATCGGAATAGCTGTCGGGAAAATCAAAACGGCGAAAGAGCCACTCTTCCGACCGCGCGCTGTAGCGCGAGTGAATATGCAAATCACACTTGCTCACATCTATACGCCGCGTCTCAGTCTTTGTTCCGCAATCCACTCCTCGTAAGTCGTCGCCGTGCGTGAGGCGACTGCCTCCTCAAGCAGTCCGGTAATTTGTCTCCACACCGCCGGATGCGAATAGTCGGGCGGATGAATGCTCACGCGCAAAAGCGAACCGTCTTTTAGAAATCGCACGAGTGTGGCGTTCCACGCGCGGCTGAGAGTGCGACGCCAACTGTTGCGAACGCTGTATACCACCGTGTTTGCCGCAAAAACGTTTCCGGAGCGAAAATCACACACCGTGTGAAGTCGGGTGGTGTATTCCATCTCGGCATCACGCGCGGCGCGCTCAGCATCCTGTCCAAGCAACCACGCAGGCGCCACAAAGCCCCGCGGCTTTAGTCCTTGGGTGCGGAATTCGTCGCGCGCGGTCGAAATGCGGCGAAGTGCTTCGGCATAATCCAGGTCGTAAAACTCCCCCTCGTTGTCGGTGTAGAACGTCATCAAAAGCCTGTCGCCCAGAGTCTCTTTAGGACGGCTAGCACGTTCGTGGAAATAGCCGTGGATGACGATCTCGTGACCGTCGGCCTCGAGACCGCGCAGCCACGATACAAATTGCCGGTCTTTTGTGAAAAGCCCTTCATGGTGGTAATCCGGCACCACCAACAGCGAGCAAACGCGCACGCCGCGATGCGCCAACTCGCAGAGAATTGTATTCGCAATCTTTTGGTTTGAAGGAGCCACGTCGTGCAGAGAGACGACTACAAAATCTCTTGCTGCGCCGGCAGTTGCGACCAGTGGAAGAAACTCCGTTGCCGCAATTGTGCTCATGCGAGAATTTTCCGTCTCGAAGCGGTTTTGAACAAGGCAAAAGGTTTCCACCAAGGAACGGCGGCTTGCCAGCCGTCGCGTTCTGTAGCGTCCGCTGTCCTCAGCGGAGATTCCCAGACCGCGATCACTTCAGCGACCCGATGCGCTGAGACAGCGCACACTACAGCCGCTACGCAGCCTCCATGGTCAGAATTTCTCGAAACGCCGATTCCTCCAGCGGCATAACTGATAGACGGGATTGACGCACCAAGGGGATTCCCTTGAGCCGCGAATTGCCTTTGATCTCACGAAGCGTAATAGGCTGCTTTAGCGGCTTGATGGGCGAAAGATCCACTGTGGACCATTCACCTTCTTTTGCGGTTGCATCGGCGTAGGCCGTTCGCGTCACGCGCGCGATACCGACCACGGCTTTCTCGTCGCCGCTATGGTAGAAAAGCACGTCGTCGCCTTGCCGCATTTTCCGCAGATTATTTCGGGCAGTGTAATTGCGCACACCAGTCCAGCTGGTCCCGCCGTCTGCGACAAAATCGGACCACGAATAGGAGGATGGTTCCTGTTTCACGAGCCAGAAATTTTTCATCCGAATAACGTAGCACAAGGTTCGTCATCCCGAGCGGAGCGAGGGACCTCACACTAACTGATTTGATTACACAAACATGATTGCGCGACGCTGGAAGCCATGTGAGGTCCTTCGCCGTCTCCGCGGCTCAGGATGACGGCGAACGCGCTAGCTGCCCGTTCGACAATTCGGCTGCTTTGTTTCAGAATCGATCATGCCGCGCTTGCCATTCGTCACATTTGAAGGATCGGAAGGATGCGGAAAAACAACGCAGGTGCAGAGATTGACTGGCCGGCTGGAGCGCTCCGGCGTGCCGTATCTGATCACGCGCGAACCAGGCGGCACTGCAATTGGTGAAACAATTCGCGAGCTTTTGCAATTTGCACCTCACGCCTCCAACATGACGCCGGAAACCGAACTCCTTTTGTTTGAGGCCAGCCGCAGCCAGCTCGTGCGCGAGGTGATAAAGCCGGCGCTGGAGAGGGGCACTTGCGTAATCGCTGACCGATTCTTTGATTCTACGACGGTTTACCAAGGCGCGGCGCGAAAACTGGATCGCGACACAGTCGCGCGGTTCAACGCGTTTGCGATTGGCGATTGTATCCCCGACGTGACTTTCGTGCTGGACGTGGATGCCGCGACTGCAGCATCGCGAATGCAACAGCCGCGCAGAACCGATCGGATGGAACAACAGCCCGCCGAGTTCTACCAGCGTGTTCGCCAGGCATATCGTGAGCTGGCCAAGCGCGAACCAGATCGCGTCGTGTTGATTGACGGCTCGCGCGATGCAGGTGAAATCGAGAAGGAAATTTGGAAGAAGCTTTGCGCGCGCTTTCCTCGTTTCGTTACCGAGCAATGACAATGGCGAAGGAAACAGCGAATCGGCGAGACGGCGAAACGGCGAGAAAGCCGATCCGGCATTTCCGCGGTTTGGAAGTTTACAAAAACGCGCTGGCAGCCGGCCTACGCGTGTATGAGCTGAGCAAGAAGTTTCCACACGAGGAAAAGCATTCTCTAACCGATCAGATCCGACGCTCTTCGCGCTCGGTGTGCGCCAACATTGCCGAAGCATGGCGGAAACGCCGGTATGAAGCCGCGTTCATTTCGAAGCTGAGCGATGCCGAAGGAGAAGCTGCTGAAACGCAGGTTCATTTAGAGTTCGCATTTCATCATCGCTACATCTCTCGCGACGAGTTTCTGAACGTTGATGATGCGTACGAGAAATCTGTGCGCAAGTTGTGCGGATGATTGATGAGCCGGAGAAATGGCTTATTCGCCGACCAGAGCGGAAGCGATGGAATCTCAAAACGCCGAATCAGGGAGTGGGCGAATGGGCCAGCGATAGCGATGTCGCCGTTTCGCCGTCTCGCCGATTCGCCGATTCGCCGTCTGTGTCGGTCTCTCGCTTCTGACTGGACATGCCTTTCTCGAATATAGCCGCACTCAAATACTTGCGTCGCGCGCATGAACAGAATCGGCTTGCGCACGCTTATCTGATTACAGGGCCCGCGGGCAGCGGGAAGGAAATCCTCGCCGCGCAGCTGGCCCAACTCGTCAACGGAACACCAGCCAGCGATGTCCTTACACCGAAGGCCCGAGACATTTTCGTCGCGCGGCCCGAATCAAAATCACGCCGCATTGTGATCGAGCAGATTCGAGATCTCGAACATGCGTTGCAGATGCGCGCGGCAAATGGCCGAGGCAAGGTGGCGATAATTCCCGATGCGGACCGCCTCCAGCCGCAAGCTGCCAACGCCTTTCTCAAAACGTTGGAAGAACCGCCAAATGATTCGTTGCTCCTGTTGTTAACTGCTTTGCCGGAAGCTCTGCCGGAGACAATTCTGTCGCGTTGCATCGCGATACCACTGACGCCGGATGGCGTGCGCCAGCCAACGAACAGAGAAGCCAAGCTGGTGAAATTGTTGCAGCAAGCGGGGCGGCAAAAGAACTGGACAATTCAATTCGCGTATCGGCTCGCTCAGGATTTTCAAACTTTGCTGCGCGAATTACGTGAAGCGGTAAAAGACGAAACAGACGAGGCGTTGAAGCGGGAACAGGCGCGATACAAAGACACGACCGATGGCGCCTGGCTTGACGAACGCGAGGATTACTACAAGGCGCTGACTGAAAGCCTTTACTTGGAACAGCGGGGCGCGCTGATCGAGACGTTGTTCGCGTGGTGGACTGATGTTCTTCGCGCGAGCAATGGTGTGGCGCCGCGGGCTATCGCCGATGCGGTTAAGGACACCGCCGCACTGGCCGCCCGATTCACTGCCGCGGCAATCCTCAAGCGGCTTCGTTGTCTGGAAGAGTTACGCGACCAATTGGGCCGCAACACTCACGAAGCACTCGCAATCGAAGTAGCGTTTCTCAACATCTTCACCGGTTAATCAGGTGCTGACAGCGCACACGCATGCGCCGTGTGCTAGCGATACTGATACAAGCTTCAGCGCCTCCGCACGTGCATCCGGCGTGCGGTTAACAGAGTGCTCTCGTCGCCAGCCAACATTCTGCAAAGTTGACAAAAGGCCCGGTTTGCCGTTCCAATATGTTCCGTATGCGACATATTTACCGACTAATTCTCCTTTGTGCTGGCCCTTCGCTCCTACTGCTTACCGGTTGTGCCACCGGCGCTCGGGTGAGCGCCACTGGTCCCTACCACGTCACTGCGTACAAGCCGCACGACCCTTCGGCCGTGCGCGTAAAAGTTTCGCTTTCGAAGCAAAACGTCTACGTGATGGAAGGTGATCGCTCCCTGATGTCGGCCGCCATTTCTGTCGGCATGGCTTCGAAGCCGACACCCAAAGGCAATTTCAATATCTATTCCAAACAAGAGCACAAGCGCTCCGGGTCGTATGGATTCAGCGTGCAAGGAGACAGAATAGTTCCTTCCACCGGGGGCGGTTCCGGGCGTTACGTCGGATACCCCATGGGTTATTGGTGCGAGTTCGCTCCCGCCTACGGTTTTCATCAGGGCTTTATCCATCCTGCGCCGCACACACACGGTTGCATCCGGTTGAAGGGCGAAGCGGCCGCGAAATTTTACGCGCTGGTGCGGATCGGGACTCCCGTGAGTATCGCTAATTCGCAGCCCGAGGATGATACGATCGGAGCAAAAGTCCAGCGGGTGGATGATTCCAAAACGCCTGATCCTCCAGCCTCTCGTATGATCTCGGACGCCGCTTTCGAAACACCGAGTGGGCCCCTACTCGAGTAGCCACTGATTGCCGGCAATTGCCGCTAGCGCTTCGCCATGTCATGTTGAGCGGAGCGAAACACCTTTGATTATCATTTGACGCTCTCAGGGCGAATAATCCGAGATTCTTCGCTTCGCTCAGAATGACAGCTAGCACATGAGCACGAACTTGATTTCCAGCGGCACAACCGCGCGAGAGAAGATAAACCTCCGCACGCCGGATGTGATGGCCGCCGTTCAGCAACAGGTCGAATCGCATTACCGCAGCGACATCGTGGAGAAAATCCGGGCTGCCGGTGGAATGATTTCTGTGGGCGACACAACCGTCCGCCTGGCGAAGCAGTTTGGCTTCTGTTACGGGGTCGAGCGCGCGATCGATCTCGCTTATGCGGCGCGGAAAGTGTTCAAAGATCGGCCGCTTTTCATCGTCGGCGAAATTATTCACAACCCCGAGGTTAACCAGCAGATTGCCTCGTTAGGCATCAAGAATCTGACCGGCAAAAATAAACAGGCCGACATCTCTGATCTGGGACCTGAAGACGTAGTGATCGTGCCTGCGTTTGGAACCGAGTTGTCGATCCAGCAACAGATCAAAGACCGCGGCTGCCAGATTGTCGATACGACGTGCGGGGACGTTATGAGCGTCTGGAAACGTGTGCGCAAATACGCCAGTGAATCGGTTACGTCGATCATCCATGGCAAGGCGGAGCACGAGGAGACCAAGGCCACCAGCTCGCGCGCGCTTGGGACCGGTAGCGGGCATTATCTCGTCGTCCTCACGCTCGACGATACTGATTACGTCTGTAACTACATCCGGCACGGCGGTGATAAGCAGGCGTTTCTGGAAAAATTCAAGGGCGCGCATTCTCCGGGATTCGATCCGGACGTTCACCTGCAAACGGTCGGGGTCGCAAATCAGACCACGATGTTGCGCGGCGAGACCGAGGAAGTGCAACGCCGGATTCGGCAGGCCGTCATTGATCGCGATGGACCTGAGCTTGCTGAGACAAGCTTTCGTTTTTTCGACACGATCTGCGGTGCCACGCAGGAACGGCAGGATGCATTGCGCGAGCTGCTCGACGTTTCGATGGATCTGCTGCTGGTCGTAGGTGGTTACAACAGCTCAAACACATCGCATCTCGCTGAGATGGGCGAGGAAAAACTGCCGACGTACTTTGTGCTGAATGCTTCGCGGCTCGTTTCCGCCACGGAGATCAAGCACTATAATTTGCACGAGAAACGCGAGGTCGTTTCGCACTTTTGGTTGCCGAACGGGCCGGCCGTAATCGGCATTACAGCCGGTGCGTCTTGTCCGAATAATCTGATCGAAGAGACGCTCATTCGACTTTTCGAGTTGCGCGGCATTTCGCGCCGCGAACTCGAGCTGGCCGCCTGATCAGAGATTGCTGTAGTGTGCGCTGTCCTCAGCGCATCAATCATCGCGAATTCAGCCGGGTGAAATCCGCTGCGGACAGCGGACGCTACAGAATCAGCCATTTACGCGCGCGATGAATGGACGCGGCGCGAAATATATTATATGGCACGAGCGATTTGGAAGGGCAGCATCAGCTTCGGACTGGTCAACATACCGATCGCGCTTTATCCAGCTACGCGGCGCGAGGAACTGAAGTTTCGTCTTCTGCGCAGGACCGATCTAAGCCCGGTCAATTATAAGCGTGTCGCTGAAAAGGACGGGAGAGAGGTCCCGTGGGATCAAATCGTGAAAGGCTACGAGTACGAAAAGGGGAAATACGTTGTGCTGAGAGAGGAAGATTTTCAGCGTGTCGATCTCGAAGCCACGCAGACTGTGGATATCCAGGACTTCGTCGATCAGGAAGAAATCGATCCGATGTTTTTCTACAAACCGTACTATCTCGAGCCACAGAAGGGTGGCGACAAAGCCTATGCGTTGCTGCGCGATGCCTTAAAGGACACGAACAAGGTGGGCGTTGCCAAGGTTATCATTAAGACGCGGCAATACCTTGCTGGAGTGAAGCCGGAGGATGGCGCGCTTGTTCTTGAGTTAATGCACTTCGCCGATGAACTCGCTGACTCCGAGAAATTGCACCTGCCGAAAAAGCTCGAGGTCGGAAAACGCGAGATGACCATGGCGAAGTCGCTCATCGACAGCATGACCTCGAAATGGGAACCGGAAAAGTATAAGGATGATTACCGCGAAGCGCTCATGGAAGTAATCGAGGAAAAAGTCGAAGCCGGCGGAAAAGAGATCGAGGAGAAACCGCGGAAAGCGCCGAAGCCGACCAAGGTCATCGATCTAGTTTCAGTGTTGCAAAAAAGCCTGGAGGAGACCGG
>DATBDI010000259.1:0-1970 GCA_036270025.1 Candidatus Udaeobacter sp.
AGTTCGCGTTACGCCGATTTTGTCGCGCGCCAGAACAAAGCTTTGGGCCACGTGCTGGTGAATGGCAAGTGGACGCAAAAATTCCAACGCGATCCTGACGCGCAATCACCCACAGGCGGTGTGAGTTCTTCTGTAAACGACGTCGCGAAATGGCTGCGGTTACAACTTGGAAATGGAAAGTTCGATGGCCGACAAGTCGTTAATGAAAAAGCGTTGGTCGAGACGCATCATCCGCAGATGCTCACAGGCTTCAATCCATTCACGCAATTACCGACTTTCTACGGCTTGGGATGGAACGTTGGCTACGACCAGGAGGGCCGGTTGCGCTTAAATCATTCCGGCGCGTTCGACCTCGGCGCGGCGACTTATGTAAATCTCGTTCCAAGTGAGCAACTCGGCATTGTCGTGCTCACGAACGGCTATCCGATCGGCTTCGCAGAAGGATTGGGAACGACGTTCGTGGATGTCGCTCTCTATGGCAAGCCCACTCAAGATTGGTTTCCGATTTATAAGCAGGTGTTTTCAAACCCGGCAGCAACCGGCACCGTGCTCGGGTTCGATTATTCCAAACCACCTCCATGGCCGGCACCCGCGCTGAAAAACAGCGGTTACATCGGCCGATACACGAACGATTATTTTGGTGGCGTCTCCATCATCGCAAAGGACGGCGGGTTGGCGATCGTGCAGGGCCCGAAAAACAAGGTGCTCCCGATGAAGCACTATGACCGGGATACCTTCACGTATGAGACGGAGGGCGAAAACGCTGTCGGCAGAAGCGGCATCACCTTTACCATCGGCCCGGACAGTAAAGCAACACAGGTTGTCGTGGAGAATCTCAATGTGCGCGGCGAAGGAGTGTTCAAACGTGAGGCAACGCCAGAACGCTCGTCACAGAATACCGCGCCAGGTTCGGCATCTGGTGATTTTGCCGGTCTCGTCGACATCGGGGCCGGGCGCAAGATGTACCTCGAGTGCCGCGGAACGGGCACCCCGACTGTAATTCTCGAGTCCGGTTACAGGAATGATGCCGACATTTGGAGCGCCCAACTAGAGCCTGGAAAGAGCACCGTCTTTTCCGAGGTCGCCAAGTTCACGCGGGTTTGCGCTTATGACCGTCCGGGAACTTTTCTTGACTTAAATCATTTGGGCCGGAGCACGCCTGCCCCGATGCCGCGCACGGCGCGCGATCTCGTTTCGGATCTGCATCTGTTGCTCCAGACAGCGCAGATCCCGGGACCGTACGTCTTCGCCGCACATTCCTTTGGTGGCATCTTTGCGCGCTTGTACGCCGGCACGTACCCGAACGAGGTTGTCGGAATGGTTCTGGTTGATGCGCTCTCTGAAAAAGTACGGTCGGGCCTAACACCCGAACAGTGGAAGTTGTATGTGGACTTTGGATTCACCAAACCGACGCCTGGGCTCGAAAAGTATAAACAGATCGAGACACTCGACGTAAATGCCAGCTTGGATCAGGTTGAAAAAGCCGCTGTGGCACGACCGCTCCCTCCGGTTCCTCTTGTTGTTCTGACGCAAGGTCAGCCGTTCGACCTCAGCCCATGGCAACCCTTGCCAGCTAATTTTCCTGCAGCGCTAAACACGGCGTGGCACACCGGACAGGACGCGCTGGCGACGCTTGCATCAAATGCCAAACACACAGTCGCAACAAAAAGCTCGCACTATATTCAAGTCCAGGAACCGCAACTGGTGATTGATGCAATCAAGCAGGTTGTCCATGCAGTTCGTGATCCAACTTCATGGACTACCGCGCGTTGATCGCGCGTTGGCTGCACCGTCAGAACATGCGCGCGAACAAAGACCGTGAGCCATGGGCGCAAGCACTGTAGCGTCCGCTGTCCGCAGCGGATTTGCTCCCTCGGCGGATTCAGGTGCGCTGAGGACAGCGCACACTACAGCGCGTTATCGGCTGGGAAACTTCCAGGCACGAGCGAAGATTTCCTCCCCCGGAGCAA
>DATBDI010000260.1:0-3842 GCA_036270025.1 Candidatus Udaeobacter sp.
CGTCGCTACAAATTGCGGCTGACACAGCCGCCACTACAGCCGATGAAACGCGAGAGTCATTTCGGTAACATCCGCGTTACCGAACGAACAGGTCGAATTGCTTGCGGCTGGCTCGATTGTTGTGTCTTGTCACGGCTCGGAATAATTGCGACCAAACAAAGCCAACCGATAACCTCACATCATGAATGCTCCCGCAAATCCGAATCAAGCACTCTGGGAAAAAGGCGATTTCACGCGCATAGCCGACACGATGCGCGCGAGCGGCGAGGCGTTCGTGCAAAAACTCGGAATCACGAAAGAACTCAAGGTGCTTGATCTCGGTTGTGGTGATGGCACCACCGCCTTACCCGCGGCGAAACTCGGCGCAGACGTGGTGGGCATCGATATCGCGCGGAACCTTGTCGAGGCTGGGAACAGGCGCGCGGCGGAGCACGGCCTGACTAACCTCAAGTTTCAGGAAGGTGATGCTTCCAATCTGGAACAGGTGCCGGATAAGAGTTTTGATCTCGTCGTCACTGTCTTCGGGGCGATGTTTGCGCCAAAGCCGTTCGATGTCGCCAAAGAGATGGTGCGCGTGACGCGACCGGGAGGTCGCATTGTGATGGGCAACTGGATTCCCAATGATCCGACGCTCGTGGCCCAAATCTTGAAGATCAGCTCAAACTACACGCCGCCACCGCCGGAAGGTTTCGTTAGCCCAATTACGTGGGGCATCGAGAGGAATGTGATCGAGCGTTTTGCCGGAGCAGGAGTTCCGGCGGAGAACATTTCCTTCGCGCGGGACACGTTTACCTTCAACTTCCCAGGCACACCCTCAGCGTTGATGGATGAATTCAGGAAATATTATGGGCCGACCATGAACGCGTTCGAATCCGCGGAAAAAAAGGGCCAAGCAGCTAAGTTACAGAAAGAACTGGGAGAGTTGTTCAACAGCCAAAACAAGAGTCAGGATGCTACCTCCATTCCCGCAACTTTCCTGTGCGTGACGGTCGCCGTTTGAAACGGGGCCTCCAACGGCGACCCTGCAGCGTCAGCGTTCGCCTGGTTTTTTCTTCTTGCCTTGCTGCTGCTGCTGGCCGCCCGGCTTAGGGCGATTTCCGCCTCCCATTTGCGGATGTTTCCCTCCGCCTCCTTGCTGTCCGCCCATTTTTTTCTGCTGATGCTGTCCTCCCATTTGGGGATGACCCGTTTTCATTTGGGGATTGCGTCCACCCATTTGAGCGTTCCGCGACATCTGTTGACTCATGGCATGCTGGCCGTGAGCAGGGCCTCCTTGTTGGCCTCCTTTTCCGGAACGCATTTTAGCCTGGTTGCCCTGAAGGTTTTGGTTGTTGCCGGCGTGTTTGTTCCCGTGTTCTTCGGCATTCATTCCTTCTCCCTGCCCGCGATGTTCAGCCATCTTCCCAGGCTTGTTTTCACCTTGTCCTGCTCCAGCTTCGCCTCCAGCGCCAACGCCCTTTCCGCCTTGACCTTCGCCGGCGCCTTCGCCCTGGCGATTGTGTTCAGCCATATTGCCTGGCTTGTTTTCACCTTGTCCTGCTCCAGCTCCCGCTGCTGCTCCCTGGCCCTGACGCTCGGATAAGTTTCCCGGTTTGTTTCCAGCTCCCGCTCCTGCTGCTCCCCCTGCGGCCTCGAGTCCCTGCGCACCTTTGCCTTGGCCAGCGCCTTCGCTCTTATCGAATGACTTGATCGCCTCGTTGTTCGGATGGCCCTTGTTCACCGATGCCCGGAGATTTTGATCCTTTTTTGCCGCCTGCTGACGCTCAAGCTGCTGGGAGGTTGGCCCCGTTTTCTTAGCGTTCGCCGCAGCGGCTCTTTGTTCCGCATTCGCTTCGGCTTTCACTCCATTGGGACCGTTAAAGCTCGCACGGTTAGCGTTTACATTCCTCGTAAACGAATTGTTGACGTAGGTGTTGTGGACGACAGTCTTATTCACACGCGTCACAGCGGTGTTGTACTGGAAGTTGTTTCCACTCCAGCGTCCGCCCCAGTACCCGTTTCCGGTGTAGCCATAACCGTAATTAATGCCTCCGTAAAAACCGACACGCGGTCCCCAGTAACCTTGGTTAAATGCGTAAGCGCCGTTGTTCCAGCCCCACCACGCTGGGGTCCAAAGCAGACCCACTCTCGGCGGAGGGACCCAGACGCCCGGGACCCAGTAATAATCGTCCTCGTACGCCCAGTAGCCCGGAGTCCAGATATAACCCGCAACCGGGCAGATCGGTTGCTCGTATTCGGGCAGAACCGGCGGAGCGATGTTGACCGATATGCCTACCTGCGCGAACGACGTCGCGAAAGGTAGTGCAAGAAATGCAGCGAAAAGTAAGGAACGCAATTTCATCATGGTCCGCTTTAATACGAAACGAACGGCAGATAATCAATCACGTTGTGAAGCTAGCTGTTGACCAAGAAAGTCTCTAAAGTTGAAGTGAGATTGCTCGACTTCGCTCGGAATGACAAGCTGGGGTGGCCGGTTACGCAACGATGAGGCCTAGTCGAGCGACGATGCAGCCGGTTGCGCCGTGACACTCCGAAAGGAGGCACCGGGCAGCCTCCGCTAACAATAATGCGCGGCTTTTAGCGCTTTTTGTAGCCGAAGAAACCGCGGTGGCGAATGATGTCGGCAACCTGTGGTGGCACCATCGGTTCCCAGCTTTCGTCGCCGCTAGCGATGCGCTTGAGGACGTCTCGTGAAAAGATCGGCAGATATTCTGGATTATAGTTATCAAGCTTCACGAAACTGCCGCGGCGAACCAGATAATCGTAGAGCGGTTGCAGATCAGGTTTCACTTTCACGCTGTCGATGGTTTGTAACTCATCGCCGGGGCTCCGCTGCAGCGGATAGACGTAAACTTTCAAGTCGTTCTTAAAGAGACGCCCGAAGTTCTCAAGAATGCCGCCTGGCAATTGCGTATAGTATTTTTCGTCGAACAACTCGAAAATGCTGGGCACACCCATGACGATGCCGATGGGTTCGTGCGTCCGCCATGAGAGGTAGCCAGCGAGCCGGTGGTATTCGAAGTAATCGGAGATAAGCACCGTCATGCCGCAGGCGCCGAGGACTTCCGCGCGCCCAAGGAAATCGCGACGGTCAACCTCTGTGCCGCCGGCAAGGAGATTGCGCATGGTCAGTTCCATCAGGGGGAGGATGGGTTTGTCCGCCACCGCGGGGTCTTCTTTAAACTTTGCCAGGGCGCAACCTATCATGTCGATGTTGACATAGGTGACCGGACGAAAGCTGCCGCGCTCGACGAGCACAGCCTTGTTATGCAGCATGTCAGACGGCTGCAGCACCTCGCGGTTCGGGCCGAACATGGCTGCGCCGCTCAATCCCAGTTGCACGAGCTTGAGCGCCATGATGCGATTGTCCACGTTGCGAAATTCGATCCCACTGAGCTCGAACATGTCGATCTCGATGCGGCCGGTGGTGAGCTTGTCGAGCAATGATTCGATGAGCTCCTCCGGCACATGACTCAGGAAGAACGCGCCATAGCAAAGATTGACGCCGACGATGCCGAGTGCTTCTTGCTGCGCCGATGCCTCCTCGTCCAGCATGCGCACGTGCATGACGATCTGGCTCGGTTCATCGTTGACGCGGCTCTGAAACTTGATGCCCATCCAGCCGTGACACTCATTGGTGCCGCGATAGCTGCGCGCCACCACTGTGTCGGCGAAAGCAAAGAATGAAGTGTTGTCACCGCGCTCCTGGCTAAGGCGTTCCACATCGAGATCGAATTCACGGTCGAGCATGGCCTGGAGCCGGTTGCGCGAAACGTAGCGATCGGCGTGCCCGTAGATGGCGTCGCTCACCTTCATGTCGTAAGCCGACATGCTCTTGGCGA
>DATBDI010000261.1:0-1962 GCA_036270025.1 Candidatus Udaeobacter sp.
AGCTCGAAGTTGGCAGTGCCGCTCCCCGGGAAGTACTGCGCCCGCCACTCAATGTTGAAGATGCGCATGGGAGCAGTGCCACTTACCGAGGTGAATATGCCGGCGGGGCTATTGACCAAATACAGGTCGTCCCAGTACGGGAAGATCGAGTAGTTGTGTGTGGCCCACGGCAGGCATTGGTTGGTGAAAGTCGCATCTGTGGTCGTGAACTGGGCATTGCCGTTGGACGACAGATTGATGCTGGTGAAGGCCTGGTCGTACAACGTGTACGGGAACGGCAGCGCGATGGTGGTCACCGTATCATCGCCGTGATTGCCGATGTCCGTGGTGCCTGGCACGATGCTGCCGCCGATCTGGCTGATAACGTAATGGTCTGGCGGCGGGCACCCTTGTACGGTGTAATTACCCGTGAAGGCCGCGTTAGTATTGCAAGTATGAGCGGTGATCGACCCGGCACCAATGGTCGCAGTCACGCTGCCCCCGAAATTGAAATGCAGCGTGAACCGGGCAGTCGTGTTCCCGTTGATCACCTGGACATTAGTGACGGTGCCAGCATTGCCGGTCAGCGTCAGATCACTCGTCTGCACCGAACCTGCATCAACCGCCTGATTGAAGTTCACGTCATATTGATAGTCGCCAGGCGCTGGCGGTGAGAACGTGCCGCCTACAGGCGGGTTGGTCGAAGTCACCATCAGCGGTGTTAAGGCGTAACAGAACGTGCAGTTGAACTCGAAGTTCGGCATATTGTCCGATTGGCGGTTAAATGCGCCAGCCGCGATATGCATCGTCTGCGGGCCCTCTGTTGTCACCGGCGAAGTGCTGAAGTGGAAGGTGATCTGTGTATTTCCATTGGCGAAAGTAGGCGCCAGGTTCGACGGAGTTCCATTGACCGTGAAGTCGCTTGCCTGGACCGTTGCCGTATTCACGGCGTCGCTCAGGTTGATAACAAAGTTCACCGGCTGGGTATTGATGATGCTGTTGCAGGCCGGGGTAGTGGTGGTCACGGCAAAACCTACCAGTTCCCTATCGGTGAACGCGTCCTGCTGGGATTGGGCGCTGATGGTGACGCGCCCGTCGGTCCACGAAGTGAGATGCTTGGTGAGGATCCCGGTGCCGTAGTCGTAGTCGCCCGCATAGGTCGTCTGGACGTTCCCGTCAGGTTGACCCGGCAGAGGGCTAACCACGTCGGAGAGCGTATCGTCAGGCAGCCACGTCACGCCGTTGTCATTGGACTTGCGCGAGAACATCCTGTAGCACGGAACCGCCGGGTTGCCCTTGGAGCAGCTGGCGCTCTCACGCGCGTCGTACCAAGTGGCCAGTAGGGTGCCGGCGTCACTGGCTGAAAGGTTAGGCTGCCACTGAGGCCGGGTGGTAGTATCACTGTTCAGCTTGAATGGCGCGCTGAAAGTCACGCCGCTGTCAGTAGAACGAATGTAATAGACGTCGCCGGCGTCGGCGCCGGTGCCGTGCTGGGCATAGACCAGGGAAACTACGTGGTTATAGGCGGCAGGTTCACCCCAGCCCTCGTGTCGCCAGTAACCACCGCCATCCGAAAACATTTGGGCGAAATAGCCAACAGCGGTCACTCCCGGTCCGGGGAAGATGGGGCCGGTGTAGGTGTTGGTCCACGTGGCGCCCCCATCGGTGGAACGGAAGATTTTGTTGATGTCGTTGTGAGGGAAGCCACCGCCTCCTTCATCCATGCCCGCGACATATACGTCACCCGTGACCTTGTCGCCGGTAATCTGGACGTCGCGGATGAAGCCAGTGGTGAGGCTAACCGGTGCACTCCAAGTGGCACCGTTATCAGTCGAGCGCACTACCCGCAGCGCGCCACCTCCGACACCAAAGTCATTGTAGGAAACGTACATTTTCCCGAAATGGGGAGAGGTCGTGGTGTTATCCGAGTAGCCAGACTCGCGGTCGCCATTGCCCGAACCAATGTTGGCAATGCAGGGGCCA
>DATBDI010000262.1:0-9261 GCA_036270025.1 Candidatus Udaeobacter sp.
ATCTTCTGCGCTTGGTACTGCTGACTGGCGCGTTCCTCGAAACGCCGGATCAACAGCATCAGCGCGAGCATCTCGACTTCGTCGCGTTGCTCGGGACGCTGCATCGAAGATTACGCGACGCGAGGCAAAGCAGCTCCAGCGTGCGCCCTGCTGGTTTTTCGCCCGAAATTCATGCACGCGACGAACAACGCGGTGAAGAAGAGATCGCCAACAAGCGAGTTGCGCAAAAACATCCAGGCAGGCGTGGCACCGCCGTAAACCGGCAGCCCAATGGTTTGCGCCTGCACGAGACCAGCGAACGTCTTCGGATAACCGGGGTCGTACAGCCACGAGACGCAGTTGGTGACGAAATAAAAAATCAGCGACGCTGCGATTGAAGCCGGCAGCAGCGTCTTCCAGGAAGCGCGGTTTTGGAGCGACCAGCCGAGCAAACCAACAAGCGCAAATCCCACGTAATGCGAAATGACGAATGGGTTCCCAAGCGATGCGTGATAATGAAAGAAGTTCAAAGCCACATCCGATACGAGCAGTGAAGCCATGGGGATGGTGAACTTGTAGCGAGTCGGAAAATAAGCCGCGCCGCAAAGTGCGATCGCGGCCAGCGGCGTGAAATTCATCCAACCGACAGCGTCGACAGGTCCAAAAAAGCCGACCAGGATGCGAAAAAGAATCGCTGATGCAACGAGCAGAAGAGCAGGAATCATCTTCGAAGAATCTATCCGTCAGGTGCGATATGCAAGGGCAGATGGCAGGCACATCGTGCTGCGATTTCGGCAGGCGCAGCGCGGCTGTCTCTAATGCTTACTTTGCTGCCGCAAGCGCTCTGTTGAGCCGCGCTTTGCGACGATTCGCCGCGTTTGCGTGAATGATTCCGCGCTTGGCAGCTTTATCGATTGCCGAAATTAAGGCTCCAATTTCGCCGGCGCTTGACGGTCCCTTCGAGTCCGCTCCTTTTTGCATTGTCCGCAAACGCGCAAGCGCGCTGCGATTACGAAGCGTACGTTTTAACGTCTGGCGTGCACGCTTGGCGGCTGATCTTGTATTGGCCATATATCGCTATAGCCGTTACCACAATCCGTTCAGTTTGGATTTTTGTCGCTGAGCCGCCAACGCTCCAGACATTCGCATTTGATCGACAGTCAGAGTGCCGGAGTTCTCTCTCGCTCGCGTCTGATGGTTCTCCGTTGCGTTCTGAGCTTCTGGCTGTTTTAGCGTCAGATGCTCAGGTGGTGCGGCGAGTGCGGTGGCGGCGACAACAGTATTCGTGGCCTGCGGCCGTGGCACCTTTGCTACTTTCGGGAGCGGATCTTGATTCGGCGCTTGAATTTGAGGTGGGGGGGGTGGGGGTAGTGGAGCCGCAGCGACAATACCGTTGCTCGTTTCCGATCGCGGCACCTTAGCCTTTGCCAACTTCGGCAGCGTGTCAGGAGTAATCTGCACGAGCGCGCCCGGAGGAACGCGATTGTATAGGTCCGCGACGTCGCTCGCTTTCATTCGGATGCAGCCGTAGCTGGCAGGGCGACCGAGCTTTTTCTCCTCCGGCGTCCCATGGATGTAGATGCAACGTTGATACGCATGCGCGTTTTGGGCTTCCAGTCCGCGCAACCACATGATTCGGGTGGTCACGGGGTCACGGCCGGGCGCGTTTGGCTGCAGAATTTCGCCGGTTAACCGCCGATTGTGGAACACGGCGCCCACCGGAACGTTGTCGCCGATCTTCTTTTCGATGGCAAGGTTACCCAAAGGAGTGGTCATTCGTCCCCACGAATCGCCCAGGCCGAACATGGACGTCGACACCGGATATGTCGCGACCTTCCCGCCATTCTGAACGAGCATGAGCTTCTGGTCGCGCACGCTAACGATCAGTTGGTTCGAAGGATCGACTGGTGTGATCGCGAACGCGGTCGTGATCGAAAACAAGCTGAAAATGAGTGCAACCGGTCGAAGCATCCGCCCTGTTTTACTCAACTATTTTAATTTGTCACGCAGGAATTGCAGTAGTCGCGCGCGAGCCCGCAAAATTGAGTTTGGACCAACGACTGGCGAACGACGAGATGCAGACGTAAAAAAAGCCGGCCTGGAACATCAACAGAAACGGCACTGAAAGGAACTGGCCGTGCACAATCGCGAACACGACGAAATACGTGAAATAAATCGCAAAGGCCATTTCCAGCAGAGGAAGCGTTGACTTGAGCGGACGGTACTTGCAGCTGCGCCACGGTTGCGCTTTGCGTTCGATGCCATACTTCGGCGTCCGCGTGAAATCGGACTTGTGATTAAACAGCGCCTCCAGCACAGCTCGCGCATTGTTCAGAGAGAGACCGATTCCGAGGGCCAGAAGGCACGGCAGGAACAGAATCTCGCGAAGCCACGTGCGCGGATGAAGCTCGCGTTGAGCGCAGATGTAGAAGATGGCAACCGACGCCGACGCCGCAAGAAAGATCGGAATGTCCACCAACATTGTCCGGAGCCATCCGCCTTGGGGCGCACCGGAGGAGGGATGTAAAAGAACGCACAGAATGGCAAGCAGCAGATAAGCGAAATTCGACATTAAATGTCCGGTTGCCTCGAGCTTAATGGCAAAGGGGAGCTGACTGCGCCAGACGGTGGGCAGCAGTTTCTTGCAGGTTTGGACTGAGCCTTTGGTCCAGCGATGCTGCTGCGACTTGAAGCCATTCATGTCCACCGGCAGCTCCGCCGGCGTCACTACGTCTGCCAGATAGATGAATTTCCATCCCGCCAGCTGAGCGCGATAGCTAAGATCGAGATCTTCGCACAGGGTGTCAGCCTGCCAGCCTCCACTTTGCTCGATGCAGGACCGGCGCCACAGACCGGCCGTTCCATTAAAATTGAAAAAGCGGCCACTGCGGCTGCGTGCCGTTTGCTCCAGCAAAAGATGCCCGTCCAAAAAAATCGCCTGCATGCGCGTGAGGAGTGAATACCCGCGATTCAAATGCCCCCAGCGTGTCTGGATCATTCCAACCTTCGGGTTGGTGAAGAAATGGATCGTGCGCTTCAGCAGATCCTTCTCCGGAACGAAATCGGCGTCGAGGATGCAAAGGAATTCGCCTTCGGCAGCGGCGAGTCCTGCCGCGAGGGCGCCGGCCTTGAACCCAGTTCGATCAACCCGATGAATGAGCTGAACATTGAAGCCGCGCTGGCGCAGCTCCTCTGCGCATGAAGCCGTGATCTGTCGCGTCTCGTCGGTTGAATCGTCCAGCACCTGAATCTCCAGAAGCTCCCGCGGGTAATCCAGTTCGCTTACTGACAGCAACAAACGTTCCGCGACGTAGACTTCATTAAAGATTGGCAACTGCACTGTCACTTTCGGCAGGTGTTCAAAATAGCCGTCGGGCACCGGCGGGCGCTTTCGGTTTTTCAGGTAGAGATAGATGATGAAATAGCGATGGACGCCATAAGCTGAAAGCCCAATGAGGACGCTCAAGTAGCAAACGGTCCAGATAATATGTCCAACGCTTCCTTGCATAGGATTTGCTATAGCCGCCAGTGATTGAGGCAGTAAGGGCGTCATGATGCCGTTTCCAAACGTTGCGTCAATTCAAAAATCGCATGTTCGCCTGTGCCAACCGCGTTGGCATTGTGTTCACACGGAGCGCTCTCTATCGATTCGAAATTGCGGCAGCGAACAGTTGGAAATCTCTAAAGTCTTCCCCGGCGCGCCGCTCAGTTTAGACGCGCGCAATAGTGTGTTGCGTCCCGAATCCGCCGACATTCTCCCTTGCCTGAGACGGTCGGCAGGTTAACGGTGCTAATGCAGGTTTCTCGCAAACGAACGGCATGCAGTCGGGAGATACAATAACGAAACGAAGGCGCGAGCGTTTCGAGCGATTCAAGATCATCTTTCCAATTCTTTTGGCAGGATGGATTCCCTCGATCCTCACGCTCATTGTCTCCTACACCATTCTGCGCGACACCCTGGAATCACGGATCCTGCGCGACCGGCAGACTTTGATCCAGGTGCTGGGGCATCTCGTCGGCCATGACCTCAGCCGTAGCAGTGCGATCATGAATTATTACCAGACGCTTCCGGAGGTGGCGGAAATTCTCACCTCTTCTGAATCCGCGCCCGCTGCTCAGCAGTGGCTCAATTCGGAATTCTATTCGCACCCAAATATTGATGGAATGTTTTTCGCTGGGCCGGATGGCACTTTGATCGCATCCATTCCGGTCGCCCCAGAAACGATCGGCAAGGACTTCGGTGCCAGCTACTGGCGCGATTTGGCAGCTGGGTCCGACCAACCGATCGTCTCACCAGTCCATCCCCGGTTTTCCGACAATCGTCTGATCACTGACATTGTCGCAGCCGTGCGCGGGCCGGATCACAAAATCCTCGGCTACATTGGCGACTCGGTATTGGTAGAAAGAATTGGAAGGCGACTGGCCACGATCGAATTTGCCGATCGTTTTCTCTTCGAGGTACTAGATCAAAACGGCGTCGCGCTGTTCGCGAATGATTTTAAGCCAAATCCAAGCGTAACTTCGCCGCGCGGTGGTGCTTTGATACGTGAAATTCACCAAAGCAAAGCTGGCCATTTTGAGGAGCATGGGAACCTGTACTCTTTTAGTCCGATCGAACCAACTGGCTGGGTCGCCATAGTGGAGCAACCGAGGGCGCTTGCGTACAAGCCCGTTCACGATCTGCTCGCGCGAATGACGGTACTGGCAGCGTGGTTGGTCGCACTCACTGCGGTGTTCGCATGGCTGGGCAGCCGGTTTTATCAACGCCAGATGGAGTCCAAGCAGAAGCTCGAGCGTGAGGTGATCTTCAATGAGAAGATTCTCGCAAACATGCCCAGCGGGATTGCGTTTGTCGATCCAGCGTCTCGCCGCTTTGTCCATGCCAATGACGCGTTTGCCTGGATTGCGGAACGTTTTGGCGACCTCCCAGCCGGCCGCGACATCACCGAGATGACGTGTGACGATGTAAAGATCGCGCCGTCCGGAGCTGTCGACAGAGTACTCAACTTCGGAACGGCATTTCAGATCATTGAGCAGCCATTTACAGACAAGACGGGAATGACGCATTTTCTCGATATCAATCTGCTGCGACTGCAAGGGTCGCGGGATACGGTACAGGGGGTGCTATACCTTGTGGATGACAAGACGCGCGACGTTACCTTGCGACAGGAGTTGATCGGCGCGAATGCGGCCAAGGATCAATTCCTGGCGCTGTTGTCGCACGAACTGCGCAGCCCTCTCTCACCGGTCATCGCCATGGTCGGCGAGCTCGAGGCCGAACTCCCGGATTCTCAGCCTGTGAGAGAGGCGCTGGAAGTCGTCCGTCGCAACGTGGAGTTGGAGGCAAGGCTCATCGACGATCTGCTCGATGTCACTCGAATATCCAAGGGCAAGCTGCAATTGAGTTTCGAAACCATTAGCATCCATCAGATCCTGCAGCGGGCTTACGAGATCTGCCGAAAAGAAATCGAGGCGAAGAATCTCGAGGTTGAATTTCGGCTTCGTGCGGTTCACACCCATGTTGAAGGCGACCCGGCGCGATTGCAGCAGGTTTTTTGGAATTTGATGAAGAACAGCGTGAAATTTACCCCCGAAAAAGGACGGATCACTATCGAGACGCTCAACCCCGCGCCCGGCAACATTGTCGCTCGCGTTATCGACACCGGTATCGGGATCGAACAGGAAAAGATCGGCAAGATTTTCAACGCATTCGAACAGGGACAGGCTGACATTACTCGCCGGTTTGGAGGCTTGGGACTTGGCCTGGCGATTTCGAAGGCACTGATCGACGCGCACGGTGGCAAAATCAACGTGGAAAGTCCTGGGAAAGATCGGGGAGCCACGTTTTCAGTGGAACTAAACACCGTCCGGACGCCGATAGGCGTTGACGGTGAGAAGCGAGATCAGCCACCGACACCAAAGGCAGTCCAGTCGATTCCCATCCACCGACGCGTCCTGCTCGTGGATGATCATTATGACACCTGTATCGGGATGAAACGAATGCTCGAACGCCACGGCTACGAAATCACTGTGGCACACTCGGCCGAGCAGGCGGTGGAGAAAGTGCACAGCGAGGATTTCGATCTACTGATCAGCGACATCGGGCTGCCAGACCGCAGCGGTTACGATCTGATGCGCGAGGTGCGTCTCAAGAAGGATTTGCCGGGCATTGCGCTCAGTGGATTTGGCAGCGAACAAGACGTCGACCAGGCAAAACAGGCCGGCTTCTCTGAACATTTGACCAAGCCTATCAATTTTGAGCGCCTGCAAAAAACGATCGAAGATGTGCTCTCCTGAGGCAGACAATCTGTCTGCCAGCTCCTTTACACCTACTCGCAGACAGGATTGTCTGCGTCAGGACTCTACGCCCCGTTTTGTATACCGACCGTTGTTTTGGGGTTGCGCTCTGCCGCTTCTTTTAATTCCCGCGACAGTTTCTCCACGCGCTGGCGCATGATCTTGCCGGCCTTGAACTTCACAGTTGCACGCGACGGGATCACAAAGCTGCTTCCGGGCTGATTCGGGTTTCGGCCAACCCGGGGCTTGGTCAGGCGCGGTTGAAAGACTCCGAAATTGCGCAGCTCCACTGGGATGTTTTGCGCCAAGCTGTCGGTAATCTTATCGAGAGTTCGCTGGACTACGTCAAAGACTTGATGTTGAACCATGCCGGTCTGGTTACTAATCGAGACGACGATGTCGCGCTTGGTTAGCTTTGCCATATGTACTTACTATTCGTTCGATGTGGCTCTGGCGGTGGCTACTAAAGCATAAAAACGCGAATTTTTCATCGATCTGCCGTTTTTCAAATCAGACCCCTCATTCTTGACGTCGTTTTGTCCAATGTTCACGTGCAGGAGGGGCGGCGTAATCGTTGGGCGCAATTTCATGCGCGGTTCGAAAGTGCACCTTTGCTACTTCGCGCAATGCGCCAGCGCCGTTCGTTTCCACCAGCTTTCTGGCTGTCTCTTTCACCCCCGCCGATACACCGCGCTCCAACCGCAGTCCCAGCTGTTTGCCTTTGCGTTCCAACCAGTTGATGAACCCCTCGCGTGCAATAATGGACGCCGCCGCTACGGCGATGTCCGACTCGGCTCGAGGCCGTTGCTCGATAGTGATTTTGCGTCCATGCCGCAACAAGGACTGTTCAATCACTCTTGCGTCCGCGAATTGGTCCGACAGCGAGCGCGGGCAGCCTGGTTTTTTGGCCAGTAGGTTCTCGATCACGCGAGCGTGCCCCCAGCCGAGCAGTTTGTTCAGATTCCCAAACTTCTCGTAAAGCTCGTTGTATTTCGCAGGTCCGATCAGAACCGTTTCGGTTAAACCTTGTGATGTTTTTCGAATAGTCTCGGCCAGCGCGCGAATCCGGTTGTCCGAAGTGATGCGCTTGCTGTCCACCACGCCGGCATCGAGAAGTTTGCGCGCGATGCCGCGGTCGATATACACACCAGAGATCACGAGCGGCCCGAAAAAATCGCCCTTGCCGCTCTCGTCCACACCGAAATGCGACTCGAACATTTCCGGTGAATGCACTTCCTCATATCCCAGTCTCGCTTCGCCCAAAATTTTCGGCTCCAGCTCAAATTGTACGAACTCCTCAACGCCGCGGCCCTGTACGAGAACCTTCGGCCCTTTTTCGTACACAGCGACGGTAAGCTTGTTCTTCTGCGCGAAAAAAATGGTGTACGGCTTCGGCGAAAACTCGAAGCCGAGCGTCTCCAGCAATGCGCGAAGCTTCCGCGCTTGCTCGGGAGAAAGCGGGTGAGTGTATGCATTCATTTAGAGCCACAGATTAACACGGATGAAACACAGATAAGACTCAGTTCACCAATCGAGCCTCAAAAATCTGTGTTAATCTGTGTTCATCTGTGGCCTTTCGAAAAGAGCAGTTTCGCCGCGCGCTAGGTAATTGGTTCCGTCAGTATGGCCGCGATCTTCCGTGGCGTCGCACGCGAGATCCGTACGCTGTTCTGGTTTCGGAGTTGATGCTTCAGCAAACTCAAGTTGCGACGGTGATTCCTTATTATCACGCGTGGCTACGCCGGTTTCCGGATTTCGCCACCCTCTCTCGCGCTTCGGACGACGAGGTTCTCCACGCGTGGCAAGGTCTCGGCTACTACGCTCGCGCGCGAAATCTTCGAGCCACCGCACAGAAAGTCGTCGATGAATATGGCTGCCGCTTTCCGCGTTTGATTGAGCAGATGCAACAACTTCCGGGAATCGGAAAATACACCGCCCATGCCATAGCAAGCTTCGCTTTCGATCAGCCAGTGCCCATCGTTGAAGCGAATACCGCTCGCGTTTTGAGTCGACTCTTCAATCGTCGCGTGGCGATCGATTCGAACGCAGGCCGGACAACGCTCTGGAAGGATGCAGCCATGCTCGTCCCAAAATCGAATGCGCGAATGTACAACTCCGCACTGACGGATCTCGGCGCGCTCGTTTGCCTGCCGCGCAAAGCAAAATGCGACATCTGCCCCGTCGAAAAATTCTGTGGCGCGAAAGATCCCGAAGCTCTGCCCGTCACAAGACCCCGGCTGCGCCTGCGCCGACTCACTGAAAATCACGCGCTTATGCTCCGGCGAGGCAAGATGCTGCTCGAACAATCATCCACGCGCTGGCGCGGCATGTGGATTTTGCCGCGGCTGCAAATCGCGACTGGACGACCGATCTACACATCGGCGTTTCCGTTCACGCATCACCAGGTCGAGCTTGTTGTCTACCGGCGTCCAGCACCCAAGCAAATTGCGCCGGACCAGAGATGGTTTGCTTCGATAGATCACATTCCAATGCCTTCACCTCATCGGCGAGCAGCGGCGTATCTGCTTGAAGCTGCAAACATTCGCTAACGATTGTCCTTGGCGTTGATCGTTCAGGGTTTCTCTGCGATAACCATCCGAATATGCGGAGCATGACTGGCTACGGTCGCGGCGAAACCGATTACGCGGGCATGAAGTTCAGCGTCGAGCTCAACTCGGTTAATCGGAAACAGAGCGACATTGTAGTGAATCTTCCGCGCGACCTGGTCGAACTCGAACCGCGTATTCGCCAGACGATCAACGAAAATATTTCGCGTGGCCGAACGAATGCCACCGTTACCCTGCACACCGGCGCCAACGGCGCGCGCAACCTGGCACTCAATACCGACCTTGCCCGTTCCTATCACGAAGCGATGCGAACGTTGCAGAAGGAATTGGATGCGCCGGGCGAAATCACGATTACCACAATCCTCCAGGCGCCGGGCGTGATGCGCTTCCCTGAACAAGCTTTGAATGCCGAAGAAGC
>DATBDI010000263.1:0-4768 GCA_036270025.1 Candidatus Udaeobacter sp.
GCCGGTTTCGGCACAGGCAACTCCGCGTGGTGCACCGAAATCGGCGACGACAAAATCATGCACGCTCATCGCCAAAACATTCACCTGGTAATGGCATGCAGCACCGGCTTCCGTCGCCGCTCGGTCGGCTACGTCGGTTTCAGCGATGGTTGGCAGGATTTGGTGGACAACTTTAGAATGGACTGGGAATTTCGGGCAGCCGAGAACGGCAATATCGCTTTAACTGGCGAGATCGCTCTGCCCGAGAGCGGCGAATTCACAATCGCAGTTGCATTCGGTCGAAGCTACCAAAGCGCAGCCACGAAGTTGTTCCAGTCGCTCGCAAATTCGTTCGAGTCGCACCGCAGCGCGTATGTTCGCCAGTGGCAGCGGACTGTGATCGACCCCAAGTTCGATTTCAGCGCCGACACTTGCGACGGCGGCGGAATGTATCGCTTGAGCCGATGCGTGTTGCTCGCGCATGAGGACAAAATTTTTCAAGGCGCAATAGTGGCGTCGATGAGCATTCCGTGGGGCGAAACCAAGGGCGATCAAGATCTCGGCGGGTATCATCTCGTGTGGACGCGCGACCTCGTGCACAGCGCGATCGCGCTGCTGGCCACGGGTCAGACGAGCACGCCGCTTCGCGCGTTGATCTGGCTGGCGGCGATTCAGCGGCCGGACGGAAGCTTTCCGCAAAACAGCTGGATCGATGGGACTGCCTATTGGTCGGGCTTACAACTGGATCAGGTTGCAGCGCCGATTTTGCTGGCGTGGGCTTTGCACAAGTTTGCCACAGCGGAGCCCTCTGGTGGCAAACATGACGCGCTCGGCTTGTTTCATCCTCACGCGATGATGATGCGCGCCGCCGCACACCTGATTTTGCAAGGACCAGTGACAAGTCAGGACCGCTGGGAAGAAAACGCCGGATATTCACCGTCGACAATCGCCGTGGTAATCGCAGCGCTGGCCTGCGTCGGGCAGTGGTCCAGTGAACGCGGCCGAAGCGATGTTGCAGATTTTGTTTTCGCGTATGCCGACTGGATGGCGGCACACGTCGAAGACTGGACAGTCACAACGGAGGGAGAATTGGTCGATGGGATTCGACGCCACTACATTCGAATCACACCGACCGATGCTAACGCGCCTGACCCGCATGCCGATCCGAACACGACCATGATTCAGATCGCCAACGGCGGCGGACTGCATCCGGCACGCAATGTCGTCGGCGGCGATTTTCTTCACCTGGTGCGATTCGGCATTCGGCACCCGAACGACGCGCTCGTGCGCGATTCAATCGAAGTCATCGATCGAGTGATCAAGCACGATTTACCACAGGGACCCGGCTGGCGTCGTTACAATCACGACGGGTACGGCCAAAAAGATGACGGCAGCGCCTACGACGGAACAGGCGTCGGCCGTTGCTGGCCGATTTTGACGGGCGAACGCGGCCACTACGAACTGGCTGCCGGGCGCGACCCGAAACGGTTCATTGAAACCATGGAAAAATTTGCAAATGAAGGCGGCATGCTCACCGAACAGGTTTGGGACGGACCTGATTTGCCGCACGCAAGGATGAAACGCGGTTGTCCGACCGGCGCTGCGATGCCGCTTTGCTGGTCGCACGCTGAATATGTTTCGCTGGTGCGCAGCCGGCGCGATAGCATTTCCTTTTACCGCGTCGAACCGGCGTACCAACGGTACGTCGTCAATCCAGTGCAGAGTCGCTACGAGATCTGGACTATTCGTCATCCGGTCCGGCGCGTTTCGCGTGGCAAAATTTTGCGAATTATTCTCGCGGCGGAGGCCGATATCGTCTGGTCAACGGATAATTGGGCGCGGACTAACAAATCCGAGACGATTCGCCAAAGAGCGCTGAACCTTTACTTTGCAGATTTTCCCACCGAGGAATGCTCACCGGGTTCAATGTTAACATTCGCACTGTTCTGGAAATCGGAGCAGCGTTGGGCAGAACGCGAGTGGCAGGTAACCGTTGTATAAAAACTCAAGTGATGCCGCCGTGAACCGGCCAGTATGAGTGAAGTGGTTCCGATAATTTATCTGGCGCGTCACGGCGAGACCGTGTGGAGCGCCACCGGACGCCATACCGGGCTTACGGATTTGCCGCTGAATGAACGTGGCGAGCACAACGCACGACAGCTCGGGAAACGATTGGCCGGGATGAGTTTTTCTGCAGTGCTGACAAGCCCGTTGCAGCGCGCGAAGCGAACGTGTGAACTGGCAGGCTTTGCCGGGAACGCGGAAATCGATCCCGAGCTCGTCGAATGGAACTACGGCGATTACGAAGGCCTTCGCACCATTGAGATCCGCGCGAAACGGCCCGGCTGGCAATTGTTTCGTGACGGTTGCCCCAATGGCGAGTCGCCGGAAGAAGTCGGTGCGCGGGCCGATCGTGTCATTGCCCGCATCCGCGCGATCAAGGGTGATGTGTTAATTTTTTCCAGCGGACATTTCCTGCGAGTCTTCGTCGCTCGCTGGCTTGGGCTGGAAGCGGCCGCCGGAAAGTATTTCATGCTAAGCACAGCGAGTCTCAGCGCGCTTAGCTATGAACACGATGAGCCGGCAATCCAGTTTTGGAATAATACCGCGCACACAATCGCCTGAATGGCACGGGTCTAAGAAGAAACCGCCGCCTATCTCGAACGAGGCAGTAGCTACGACCTCACGAGGGATACTTCAAAATCTCGCGTACGCAAAGTAGCGGGACGCCATGGCGCGGCGCGAGATTTCCATATGAAAATGAAAAAGTCTCGAGGCGCGCGCAATACTTGCACAATGCAAGCCACGTTGATCTGGCCATGAGCGATCAGACTCTCACGATCAGCGGTTCGCGAAATGAACCCATTCTACCATTCTTGGGCCGACGACGATTCCCGTTTCGCACCCTGATAATTTGTTTCACGGCCTGGCTTATCGCGACGGAAGTGCTGGTTTTCGATGAGCTAAAGTTTTACACCAATGTTGAAATCGTCGAGCAAGCAGCGCGAGCTCTTCGCGGACCGCAGATAATTGTTCCGAGCGAACCGTCCAATTCTTCAGGTGCGATAAAGATGGAGAATTTGTGAGGGGGAAAAACGGCGAGCCGGATGCGACGGGCCAGAGAGGACTGGAGCAACAGTTACTTTCGCCCACGCAGCGGCATGCCAGCACGCCGACACCCCGGTCGACTGCGTAAGACATCACCATAACAGCGG
Source organism: Candidatus Udaeobacter sp. (assembly GCA_036270025.1). Taxonomy (GTDB): domain Bacteria; phylum Verrucomicrobiota; class Verrucomicrobiia; order Chthoniobacterales; family UBA10450; genus Udaeobacter. The sequence goes on from DATBDI010000263.1 coordinate 3,195, forward strand.
CCACAGCATGGCCACTACCACCATTGCAATTAGGATCGCCGCGCAAATCATTGAAGTGATTTTTTCCTGGCGCGACGCAACGTGCTCATTGGCAGCTTGAAGGAGACCGGCCGTATGCATCAAACGCAGGCTGTCAGGATGATTGTCAAAGATCAGGATGCGCTTCATCATCCTTCCGTCAGCTCCAGTTGAGCTACGTCGGGAAACCACAGCGAAAAGTCTGTGCGGTGAGCGTCTCGGATCAGTGAAGAGGCGGCTTCCAGGTACGCCACAGGACCCATTGTTCCTCCCCGCGCGGAACACTGCGCGGCCGGCTGAATGATGGTTGAACCGTCGCGAGGCCATGTTTTTGGTAGCTACTTCTTTGCTGACGGTGATGCAGCAGAGCTAACACGAACAACTTGCCCGCTCACGAGCGAGTCGGGCGGGTTGTTGACGATCCTGTCCGATGGGCTCAACCCAAGGATAACCTCAATCTTAGTGCCGAAATCGCGACGGCGCGCTGCTTCGGCGGCCATCTTCCTCGAGAACGACGGGTTCACCGAACTGCAATCGACCCAAAGCGCGTTTGCACGAAGATGATCCAAAAATCCATCGGGACCCAGGGCTGCTTGCTCGACCGCGTCGGGGTGAGCCAGCATCGTGAACACGACATCCACTTGTTCAGCGTCTTTTGCCGGCGAATCCGGAAATATTCCGCAGGCACCGAGCAACGGCTCTGCTTTAGCGCGAGTGCGATTAAACACGACCAGTGGATAGCCATTCTTCTGCCGATTCGCAGCCATACGACTCCCCATGATGCCCAAACCAATGAATCCAATTTTCATGTTCGTTGTTGTTCTATCCTGATCGGATGTTGTTCAACTCGCCGTTGGTTGTATTACGCCAAGGGACTGGATCGTGTCGGGCGATAAACTCCCCGTTACATTCAGGTGATTCGCGACCTGGTACTTCGCCACCGCGTCGCGCGTCGACGGTCCGAAAACCCCGTCGATAGAGCCGTTGTAATAGCCAAGGTTCAGTAACTGCCTCTGAACGGCTTGGATCGTGGCACTATCAGCTGGCGCAACGTCATACGTGGCCCCGTTGTTATCGTACGGGTCAGTGTTCGCGTAGTAATCGTACGGGTAGTAGTCGTCAGGGTAATAGGGTAAGTAATCCCACGGAAAAGAACCGGCATCTAGTCCACACCAAAACCCGTCGACAAACACAAAGAAGCGGCCATGGTCAAAGTGAACATGCCGTCGGTCCCAGTCGTTGTGCCAGTTCGCATCACGCCGCGCGACGACATGATTACGAAGGTCAGGGAACCGCTGATCCGACTGTCTTGCGACCTCCGGACGCGAACCTTGTGGGCGAGCGCCACTCACCTGGCGCTCTGCGTGCGATGGATGCCCAAACGAAGAGAAGCGGGGTCCCGTGCCTTCAAAGGTCGGAGCACCACCTTGGCCGCGCATTCCGCCAAAGCCGACGCCGCCTCCGCGGGTACCAGCTCCACCTGGGACGGGTACGCCACCGCGGAACGCGCCGCCATGGAAACCACCGCCGCCGAAGTGACCGCCACCACCACCAAA
>DATBDI010000264.1:0-4926 GCA_036270025.1 Candidatus Udaeobacter sp.
TGGAGGGAACAGGCGGTTGGCTCGTGCCGATTCGGTCAGATTACTTTGTCAGCGATTTGGCGGTGGCCATGAAGCTGCCGGTTCTTGTGGTCGCTCAAAACCGGCTGGGTTGTCTTAACCATGCGGCCCTGACGGTGCAAAGCGTTCGTGCATACCGGCTCCGGTGCGCGGGTCTGGTACTAAACAGCACCGAGGTGGCGAGCGACATCGCGATCCTGACGAATGCCGACATTCTCAAGCGTATTCTCAACGTTCCACTGCTTGCTGGACTAGGAGAAAACCTGACAGAACTCCCTATGGACTGGCGACTTATGCTCGATTCGATAGCCGAACAATAATGTCTTGAGCTGATACAGGATTGTAAAGAAAACGAACACAATTCGGCTGGAATTGGCTCGGGTTCGCTTTGCGCAGCAGGTTGGCATCGCTATTGCTTAAAAAGCTTCGAAAACCATTACTACCATGCTCTTACAAAAAACCTTACACATGAGCCAGCCGTCGCCGGAGTGCAAAGCTCGTCTGGCCAGCATTCAATCCTATCGTCGGCAGTTTCTGATGGTGACGCGTGCAACCGTGACATCGTCCAAAACAGTCGATTTCAGCTTTCGCGGCCCGTTCGGCTTCGAGGCGCACACCGTCCTCTTATCGGTCGAGAGCGACTCGCCGGGCCAATACGCGTTCGAATCTGTGGGCGGTAACATTGCTCTCATGGGCATTGTTGATTTCTCTCAGATTCGTTCAAACTGCACCGAGATCACGCTGGCGGTTCACTACGAGATTAAGAACAAATTGTTCGCCTGGCTCGACCGCCGTCTGCATTTCGTGGACAGTTTCGTGACCGCCGAACTGCGCAGCATCCGCGCGCATTTCGAAGGCATCGCGGCGAGCCATCTGGATCACGTGCACGTTATGCCCGTGCTCCAAACGGCCACGGCCTGATTTACTGGAACGTCAAAGCAAGCCGCGAAGCGGCGCTTCGCGGCTGCTTTACGTAATCCCGCATTAGTCTATTCGCACGGCGTGCTTTCGATCGAGCCGAAGAATCTGGCCCGGCTTCAGCGCGATGGATGCCTTGGGATCCTTAATCTTTGCTCCATCGACTTCCGCACTGCCCTGTTTTATCAGCCGGGAAACTTCGCTACGGGATTTATCCAATTTAAAGACATCCCGGTAAATGTTCGAAATCAGGATGACAGCGGCAACGGGCTCGCGGTCACCAATCGAAAAAGCGGGCAGATCAGCCTGGTGCAGGTCGCGTTTGCTGAAGCGGGTGTTCCATTCATCCAGGACTTTCTGAGCGACGGCAAGCGAGTGGTACGTCTGGACAATTTCGAAGCCGAGCTGCTTTTTCGCCTCCAGTGGGTGATCGCCGGTCGGTACTGTTCGTCCGAGAAGCACTTCGTAATACCGCGCCATCAACTCGTCCGAGATGCTCATTAACTTGCCAAACATATCTGCGGCGGCCTCGTTTATCCCGACAAAATTGCCCAGGCTCTTGCTCATTTTCCTGGTGCCATCCAAGCCTTCGAGGATCGGAAGGAGAAAAACCACCTGCTGCAGCAGGCCTTCTTCTCTTTGAAAATCGCGCCCGATCAAAATATTAAAAAGCTGATCGGTTCCCCCAAGTTCGACGTCGGCTTTTACCATCACTGAATCCCAGCCCTGCATGATTGGATACTGGATCTCGTGTGCGCGGATGGATTGCTGGTTGTCGATTCGCGCCCGGAAATCTTCGCGCTGCAGCATCTGTTGCAAAGTCACACGGCTGTTCAGGCGAATAACATCTTCGAACGACATCGCGCGAAACCAGTCCCCGTTGCACACGGTCTCCGTCCGCTCGGGATCGAGAATTTTAAACGCCTGTTCGCGGTACGTTGCAGCGTTGGCGATTATCTCGTCATACGTCAGTTGCGGCCTCGTCGCCGAACGGCCACTTGGATCACCGACCATCCCGGTGAAATCACCAATGATTAGAATGGCCTGGTGCCCGAGGTCTTGAAATTGCCGCAGCTTCCGCAACACAACCGTGTGGCCAAGGTGAATGTCGGCGGTCGTCGGATCGACCCCGAGTTTTACACGCAGTGGCCGGCCAAGCGCCAGCTTCTCGCGCAACGCATCCTCGCTAATGATCTCCGCCGCGCCTAGCTTTAACAACGCGAGAGCTTCTTCCGGTTGCATCTCGACTACAGAATAGCGCATCCGCTTGAACCGGACGAGCGCGCTACTTGTTTTTGTTCAGCAACTCGCGCACCTGCTCGATCGTGAGCGGTTCGTTTTGTCTGTTGAGCGATTTCTGACTTTTGCCCTCATCCAGGAATGGCCGGTTCTCCGCATACGCGCGGCTGGGGATCTTTTTATCCGATTGCGGGACATCACGGACACCACGGGCAGTCCGATTTGCATATGCCGACTGAGAATTTGCGACCGATTGGTCTGATGAAACTTCGTACGCGCTATGTTTGCTGCGGTAGGAATGAGAAGTGAACGGACGCGCCAGGAACTCTCCTATTGCCAGAAAGCTCTTCGAGTTGGATTTCTTTTGAACGTAAAAGGTTCCCACGCTTGCCCGTTTGTTAATCGACGTTCCATCGGCAACAAATTTCTTGTTCTGCTCGCTGCTTTGCAGCGTCATATCTGGCTTGAGCAGACGGTCCACGAGCTTTTTTTCCTGCTCCTGACCGCGCGCGGCGGAAAGAACTGCCAATATCGACAGGCACACGGCAACCAGCTTTTGCACGCTGCGAGGCTGCCTGAATTGAAATGTCGTTGTAAAGCAAATTTGCCGATCAGGACGCCGTGCTGGCGCCTGTACCCACAGAATTACTGAACCGAGGTGAGCTCTTCTATTGTCTTCCAGTCACAGGCGCGAAATAATGCAGCCATGCCTGATCACGTTTACAAAAAGATTGAGATTGTTGGTTCGTCAGAGAGCGGGTTTGAAGAGGCGGTCCAAAATGCGCTGACACGCGCCAAAAAGACCGTGCGCAACATGCGATGGTTCGAAGTTACCGAGACCCGCGGAAACATCGACAACGGCAAAGTCGACGATTGGCAGGTAACACTGAAAATCGGCTTTACGCTAGACGAGTAGACGGGAGCCGCATTCCGGCCGATCACCGCCTCCAGCCTCCAAGATTCGCCCGCCGTGGAAACGAACGCGTCCGCGGCTTTACTCTTGTTCCTGCGTTCTCTGGTACAGCTTCGCGGCGCCGTACACCAGAATGGCGGGTTTTAGAGCGAACATGAGAAGTCGAATCAGTCCGCCAACAATCCGGCCAACCGGTAACCTGTTTAGGAGGAAGCCTGCCACAAAGGCCCAGACGAGCGACTGGGCCGGCTTCTGACGCACATAATCTCCCGTGTCGCTCACGACCGCCTCAAATTGTTCTTTAACCCATTGCACGCCGCGTTCCGGGAACTCAGCGACGACCTCAGCAGTTGATTGGTTCATTCCGTTTAATGATTCGCATTGTGAGGGTGGCTTGCGCGCATGGAAGCGTCATCGAAGCGTTAGCCATATGAAACTTGCGCCCGCACCGGGCGGAAAATCTGGCAATGGCGGCGGCCGATGAAATGTCGCGGCGCGGCGCGCTTTCTTAAGGCAGTACCGGGCCATGACTTCCAGTGCATGCTCGCGTATCGCAGAGCAGTTGGTCGACAGTAATATGTGGCTGTCTCGCTCCGCCAACGCAAGGGCGTCAAGGAGCAGCGCTTCGAAATCGTGTTCTACTTGAAAACTTTTTCCGCCGGGCGAACGCGAAAAAGTTGGCGGATCCAAAATGATGGCGTCGAACTTCTCGCCTTTTCGCGCCAGTCGCGGCAGCACTGCGCGCACGTCGTCTGCGACGAAGCGATGATCGATTGTTGGCAGGCTGTTCAGCGCAAAATTTTCGCGCCCGCGGGCCAGATATTTCTTGGAAAGGTCGACGTTCAGCGTGGCTGCGCCGCCGGCTGCTGCACAGACCGAAAAGGAGCAAGTGTAGGCAAAACAATTGAGCAGACGTCCGGGCCGTAGTTGACGGAGGTAATGCCGATTTTCCCGTTGATCGAGAAAGAGGCCGGGAGAATAGCCCGTGGAAAAATCAATCCCGAACCTCAAATGTCGCTCCGTAGCGATCGTGCGTAAATCTTCACTCGCATCGCCATATATCTGCCGTGGCGGTTCGCGTTCTTCGCTTTTCCGCGGTAGGCACCTGGCAAAAACGCGGCCAATCTCAAGGCCGAGGGGGGTTGACCACGAATGTAATTCCGCGATAAGCCGCTCACGGGCCAGCACCCGTTTGAATGAGACAACAACGTCGCGTCCGAAACGCTCGGTCCAGCCATCCTCGAATGTACAGAGGCGATAGGCATCGGTTCCCTCAGCTTGAAAATCCCGAAACAGGCTTCGATCAATCCATCCAACATTCATCTTGTATGTAGCTCCAACGGCGTACTTCGAATCCGAGTCGCATATCGGATCGGTTGCCGCGGAAAACTGCATTGCTACACTGCGGCGTCGTAGAGCACCATTGCGAGCATGCTGCCGTGCCTGCAGTGATGTAGCACTGCGGGCAGAGGCGACGCTTACCTATGCAACAAGTTACTGTCCGCGTTCCGGCAAGCACATCGAATCTTGGTCCTGGCTTTGATAGCCTCGGTATCGCATTGCGCATCTATAACAGGATCACGATTGTGCGTGGCGCGTCGCGCAGTCAGGACCATCCACGAATTGTTGCCGAGGCCGCGGATCGGTTTTTCAAGCAGACGCGACGCCGCGCATTTTCTTTTTCCTATTCAACGACGGAACAAATCCCGCGTTCCCGCGGCTTGGGCAGCAGCGCAGCCGTTCGCCTTGGCGTGTTGCTGGCGCTCAACTTTCTCAGCGAGAGTCCACTCGACCGATTGATAATGTTCGAACTGTGCAGCGAACTCGAGGGACATCCC
>DATBDI010000265.1:0-3126 GCA_036270025.1 Candidatus Udaeobacter sp.
GAATCGGTGTTGTTAGCGGCGTTTCGTGTGTCGTACCAAACAGCATCGAGGCGCCCGTTGGGAGCTACTGAAAAGGTGCCGAACCAGTGCCACTTGGTGGGGTTGATGCCATCGTCATTGATCCGCAGTGGGGCGCTGAAGGTCAATCCGCCATCGGTACTGCGCACAAACATCACGTCGGTTGTCGTTCGCCCGGACGGCCGCACACTGGCCAGCATGTAAATGTTGTTGTTAGTGGGCCCGCCGAAGCGGTCGATCGCAAGGAACACCTGCCCACACAGTCCTACTCCATTTATCCCGCCCTGAACGATGCTGCCACCAAGGCTAACCGCGGTGCTTTGGTCAAAAGTCGGTGTCTGGCCCCCGATCTGCGCGTTGCTCGAGCGAACGCAGCGAAATGCTGTGCCTCCGCTCCAACCACCAACAAAGACGTTGCCGTTGGTATCCACGTCCAAAGTTCCATATATCGGCGAGTTAGGAATAACAATCGGCGCCTGCCAGGTGACTCCACCGTTGGTGGAGCGCTGAAATTGCACGCCGCTGCCACTGCAGTTAATCCCATCGTCTGCCTGGTATTGAAAGCCGTGACCGGGACCGTTGGTTTTATCGATCGTGAACCATTGCTTGTCACCTCCGCCGCCGCCTTGCTCACCTGAGAGCAAAGTCCACGATTGGCCCCCATTCGTCGAGCGCCAGAGATCGTCGCAGAAAAATGACTGCTGTACGTTTGATTGGAGACTGAGATAGAAAAAGTTTCCCACCTCGTCAGATTTAGTTACCGGATCGCTGCGGAAGACGTTGTTTTCCAGTACACCGGGAAACGTCCACGTTATACCTGCATCTGTCGTATATCCCCAGCCGCCTTGCCGAAAGTTAGACGTCACGTCGTTGAACTGCCTCCAGCCGACCGTCATACGGCTGAGGTTCGTAGGGTCAACCGAGATCACGCACTCGTTCGCGGCATCCCCGACGATGTTCTGCCCGTTACCATCGACGTTTACCTGGAAACTGGTAAAAACGCCAAACTGCGAGATCATTCGCGGCGAGGTCTCCATTTTCCTAGGGGGAGCAGGCGGATTGTCGTATGTTTCCAGCGGCTCGTTCCGGGGAGCCTCGTATGTGGGGGCCAGCTGCCCCGAAGCGGTGGCAAGCGAGGCCAGGGAGGCGAGACAAATCAAAAGGCTCGTGGCTGAAGCGGTGGATAATCTCATGAGGTGGAGTGTCGTTGAAGCGGTGGAGAGTTAGCTTGGCGTTGGACGTCGAAGCAATTGAAGATGATGTCATCTCAACCGCATCGCGGGCGCGTTTCCATTAATTCAGAAGAGCGATTGTGTCGAGATTTATCTGAAATTTCTGGCGAAAACCTGAACCACAGGTGTTGACTGTAGCCGCCTCGGCGTCCTCGCGAAGGCTTTCGGAGCTATGTCGAGGCGTTGGATTTCAACGGCAGCGCAACTCATGGAGCCGCGCTACAACTCCGACGCCGTTTCAAGCAGGGACGGCGTGTTGCAATCGCCGCGACGACCATCGCAGCGCGATGTCCTTACCTTTAGGCGGGCCTTGGAGCAGGCGTCGGACGTGGCCGCGGCGTAGGTTGTGATCTCGGTGTTGGCGTAGGCCTGGGCGTAGGAGTAGCTGTTGGAGTGAGAGTAGCGGTTGGCGTTGGGCTCGCAGTTGGCGTTGCTGTCGGTGTTACTGTTGCAGTCGGAGTAGGTGTAGGTGTGCCTCCACCCGATGGGAAGACGCGCACGTAATAGACGTCCTGTTCGTGTTGTCCCCTGCTCGCATCGAAGTTCAACGTGGCCGCAAACGCCACGTTGCCTCCAGTCGTGTCGGAAACGATCGTTATGTAATCGCCTATCTTGTCCTGCTGCGGCCAACCTTCCAGAGGAGTAAACGCGCCTGTCACTGCGACATTAGCCGACCATGTAACTCCAGCGTCTGTGCTGTAGGAATAAAATAGTTGCGAGTCAGTGTTGTTTGCGGCGTTACGCGTATCGAACCATACGGCATCAAGACGTCCGTTGGGCGCTACCGCAAATGTGCCAAACCAGTGCCACTTGTTCTGAGTAGCATCATCATTCACGCGCACAGGCGCGCTGAAGCTTTGACCGCCGTCCGTGCTGCGCACAAACATGACATCTGTCCCATCGGTGTAGCTGGGCGGCTGCACGCTGGCCATCATGTAAACGTTGTTGTTCGTCGGGCCGCCCGACCGGTCAACCGCCAGAAACAGCTGGCCGGTCAGCCCTTCCGGATTGATGTTCCCACCCACGAGAGGCCCGCCAAGATCAACCTGAGTGACTCTGTCGAAGGTTGGCGTTACTGCAGGGTCCTGGGCGTTGCTCGAACGAAGGCACCAAAACGGGCTGCTAAAGTTGGCGACTCCGCCGACAAAAACGTTGCCGTTGGTGTCCACATCGAGTGTTCCCCATGTAGGCGAGTTCGGCATAAAGATCGGACTCATCCACGTAACTCCTCCGTCCGTGGAGCGGCTGAACTGTCGCCCGCCCCAGTTATTACCGGCCCTGCTCCAAGCCTGATAGAGAAAGCCGTGTCCCATCCCGTTCGTCTTATCTACTGTGAACCATTGCTTGTCGCCTCCACTGACATCACCGAAAGCCTCGCGCGTCCACGATTGGCCGCCATTTGTTGAGCGCCAGATGTCGTCATAGAACGTTTGTCGAAGGCTGAGATAGAAAAAATTGCCCGTATCGTTGAAATCCAACACCGGATCGCTGCGGAAAACATTGTTTTCTAACACGCCGGGAAACGTCCAGTGAACGCCACCGTCAGTGGTATACCCCCAGCCGCCCTGCCGGAAGTTTGATTGGACGCTGTTGAACTGCCTCCAGCCGACCGTCATTTTATTGCTGTCTGTAGGATCAACAGCAATTGACGGCTCGTTTGCTGCGTCACCTACCATATTATTTCCATTCGCATCAACGTTGACCTGATAACTGACAAACACCCCAAATGGCGAAACCATTCGTGGAGAAGTATCGAGCCGGTAAATATACGCAGGCGCATTGTCGTACTTTTCAAGTAGCTGTTGTGGGTTCAGCTTCCACGTCGCTGTTTGCCCATTAACAGTGGCTAGACTGAGCGCGAAAACGAGAGACGGGA
>DATBDI010000266.1:0-3165 GCA_036270025.1 Candidatus Udaeobacter sp.
AATAAAATCGAGACCCGTTTCGGCACAGTCGTAACACAGTTCAATATCGACCGCCGTCTGGCGGTGCTTGCGAATGGCGAAAGCATTGAATTTACCAAAGCGTGTCTCGCGATGGGCAGCCGGCCGGTGCGCCCGGCCGTAGCGGGAACCAATCTCGGCAACGTCATTTATTTGCGAAGCCTCCGCGACGCATTGGCTTTGAAAGAAATGGCCGGCGTCGAGCGAGGAATCATCGTCGTTGGTGGCGGGCTGCTTGCATGCGAGTCCGCAGCGAGCTTGCGCATCTTGAAACTGAAGGTCGGCCTGATGCATCGTGATCCATATTTGTTGAACCGTTACATTGATCCTGAAACCGGCGCGTGGCTTACCGATTACTTTGCAAAACAAGGCGTGGTCCTTTCGATGGGCGAAAGCCTCAATGGCTTTGAGGGCAAAACCGTCTTGCGCAATATCCAAACGAAGAGCGGCAACCGATTTCCAGTCGGCCTCGCTGTCGTCGCATGCGGCGCAGAAGCAAATCTCGGCCTCGTGCGCAACACGCCGTTGTCCGGACCGCACGGCTCACCCGTCACCGAGTATCTCGAGACAGAAGAAAAGGGAATTTACGCCGTTGGGGACCTGGCATTTTATCCCGACCGAATAATGGGCGGCGTCCGGCGCCAAACGCATTGGGAAAACGCGCGGGAACAAGGCCTCGTTGCTGGCGCGAACATGACAGGCAAAAAGCGTATCCGGTACGAACAGGTTCCGTATTTCTGGTCAGAAGTATTCGATGTCAAACTGGACTTCGTCGGCGATTTCAGTGTCCTGCCAACTCGCGTCGAGCTCGAGGGTGCGTACGCGAAAAAGAAATTTGTCGCCCGCTACTATCAAGGCGACAAACTCCGAGCCATACTACTCTGCCAGCACACTCAGCGCGAAGTGGATGCGGCCAAGACTCAGTTGCGGCACGCCCTCGGCAAATAGCGTCCCGATCCGCATGCCGATTCTGTTGGGCTGAACCGCGCCTGGGTCAGGCGACCCTCACCTCAATCCTCAGGTTGGGATCGCGACCCGGGAGGAGCGCCGAGAGGCGGGCGCGAAAGCGCCGGTGAGGGTTGAGGTGGTCGCGAGATCGCGTTGTTGGAAGCCAACCATGTCTCTCGCGACGAAATCTTTCGCGGTTCAATAACTGACATCTGCCGGAATCTCGAACACTGAGTTGCTCACGCGCACGAGCTTCCAATCCCACGGTTTTGCGGACACACGATGCCACTCCAATTCGAATGGCGTCGGCAACTTGTTGACCCGCTGATCGAGCGCGTCCATCACGCCATCGTCGCTGCTATAAACTGTGATTTTGCCGCTCCAGATGGCGCGGCGCGCTTCAGTGTTCACAACGGAATCCGGCGCTATAATCCTCGAGCCTCGGAGCCATCGAAAACCCTCCCGCATCCGTTCCAGGAGCCGGGCGCGATCGTCGCCCCACTGGTCTTGATATTCATCGCTGATGAAATCGGCTACAGCGTCCCAGTTCCGGTGGTCGATCGCGTGAAAAAAATTTTGGCTATGCAGCCGGACCTGATGCTCAGGCCGCCACAGCCAAATGAGATACAGCGCGATCGCAAGGACAAGCGTCACGCCGCCGACGGATGCACCACGCAACGAAATCGTCACACGCCAGCGCTGTTTCCCGCTGACATAAAGACAGCAGAACCCGTCAGGGTTTTTTTGAACGATGGTTCGGGCGGTTCCTTTACCGAAGCATCGCGTTCCAGCCCCTTGGGATTAACGGTGAATTTGCCCATAACTTGTGCCTTAGCTGGCGTCCCGCGCGTACCAATCGATCTTGCGCGTCACGTACATCACAATTGCCAGCACGATGAAGAGCGCGATCGCGCCCATGAGCAGCGCATAATCCTGCTGGCGCAATGTGATGTACAAAAACAGGTAAACGCCTCCCAGGCCGGCGCCGATCATTAACGTGCGCACACCGCCACCAAGGAAAAAGTTGCAATACCACGTGATCAGCACCGTCGACCCGACCGCCGCGATCAAATACGCCCAGCTGAATCCAATGAATTCCGAAATCGATAACAGCAGTAGATAAAACAAGCACAGCGCAGCGCCGACCATCAAATATTGAAATGGATGAATCTTCTGTCGCGCCGTGGCTTCAAACAGGAAGAAGGCTGTGAAAACCAGCACGAGAAATAGCACGCCATACTTTATCGAGCGCTCTACGTAACGATAGGCGTCAAGGATCGACAGGAACTGCGCACCGAACATTGAATTTGAAACCCCTTGCGTCGTGAATCGCTCGTTGCCAGTGCGGCTCGTCCACGATTGCGGGTAATCCCGCCCGTAGTATGAAACTTTCCACTTCGCGTCGAACCCATCGGCTCGCAGCGATCGTTCCGCCGGAAGAAACGCTCCGCGAAATCCCACATCGGGTGAGTTTGATTTCAGCGTCGCTTCGTTTTGCACGCCAAACGGCGCGAAGAAAACTCCTTCGCTGCCGTTGAAATCCAGGGGAATCGAGAACTGAATCTCACTCGCAATCGGCTGGTCGCCACCGAGCGGTGCGGTCGCTCCCGTCGTGTAACCCGGAACTTGAGAGCCCGGCAGCATTGCCCGCTTCGTGCCGCCCCAGTCGAGCACAATCGCTTCACGCGTCCCGCGGAGATCGTTGATCGCGATACTGACAAAAGCGTCCTTCCATTGGACATCGTTCAGATCGATTTTCAGCGGACCGAAATCCGGTGGCGCAAACTTGCCGGACAGGACCGTCTGGGCACGATAAACGACGGCCTCGTAAATTCCGCGATGCAGCTTTTGCGTCTGAACATTTCCGGTAACGTTCAGCACCTCGGGCAGAAAATAAGCGTTCCCAGTGCCGGTTTCCTCCACCTCCCGCCGCTCGACTCTTCCATCAGGTCCTGGGACTTCCTTGATCGCCTTGTACTTGTATTGAAACGGAATGCCGAGCACTGGCCCGATGAGGTTTTGTTCCCTGCCCCATGACGACGTGATCTCGGCCACAGCATCGTTGCGCCGGTGTAATCGCTCGCTCAACACGCCGGTGATCATCGCCAGCGGAATCAGCAACACCAAAACGAGGGCGCCGACGCCGAGCAATTTCAGAATCGTGCTATGACGCCGGCCGAAGAAAGGCTGCGATTTTGG
>DATBDI010000267.1:0-2875 GCA_036270025.1 Candidatus Udaeobacter sp.
CTCGTGCGCGTCGCGGAGTCGCGCAATCAATGCGACAGCGAGTCCCGCGCCGGCGCTGTCGCCACCGATTGCAATTTGCGACGCCGGAACGCCCTGATTGCGCAGAAAACGCCACGCTGTGAGCGCGTCATCGTACGCTGCGGGGAACGGATCCTCAGGCGCGAGGCGATACGCAATCGCGAGCGTGCGCATGCCCGCCGCGCGACCCGCCTCGGTAATCATGCGGCGATGACTCACAATTGAACCGGAACAATAGCCGCCGCCATGGAAGAACATCAGCACGCGCGTGGCGTCACTGCCCGTCGCGACCGACCATTCTCCTTGCAAGCCGCCGACGTCCACAGCGCCGAGCTTCACATCATCGGCGACGGGCCAAACGGAACCGATCGCATCGAGTCGCTCGCGTCGCGCGGCCCAGCCAATCGGGCGCGGTTTTGAGCTCAGCAACGCGCGCACTTTGTCGATTTCACTTTCGGCCATTGCGCCCTGGTGATCTCCAATCTGGCTCATACTTGATTTCGAAAATAATCGGAAGCGAAACAGGTCTAGCAAACCAGAAATATCGATAAGGTCGTGCTTTGGAGCTGCGCACTGCACGACTTACACCACGGTGTCCTTTCCGCTTCTCCACTTCCCAAGTGGGAGAGGACTGAGGTGAGGGGGTTTTGCCTATGGCGGCCCTCCCACACCGTTGGACCTTTCGTGGACCGACATAAAACCCTCCCCCTCTCCCTTTGCCAAGGGCGAGGCGACCCATATGCGTGGCATTTTCATCGATGGCAACCGCAGCATCAGCTTAATACAGCGCTTTTGTCACCGCTGAAGTTTCGGCTTTCGTCAGCGCGCGCACGTTGGCATTCTGCGCTCTAGATCGGCAAGTGAAAAATTATTTTCGGCTTAACCTCAGCCTGCTGTATTGGATTTTGATCGCGCCGTTCACCGGGCAGTTTTTCAAAATCGCGCCGATCTTCCGGCAGATGGTGACAATCGGCGTGCGCGCGGCGCCAATGGTTGCGCTCACGGCATGCAGCATCGGTGTGACGCTGGCGATGCAGGCAGCCCATTCTCTCGAGAGCCTCGGCGCTGAAATGTACATTCCTGATCTCGTGATGATCACGTTGCTGCGCGAGATGGGGCCAGTCCTGATCGCCGTCATCGTGATTGGCCGCAGCGGTTCTGCTGTCGCGGCCGAGCTGGGCACAATGAAAGTGTCCGAGGAAATCGAAGCGCTCGAAGTGATGGCTATCAACCCAATTCAATACCTCGTAGTGCCGCGCTTTCTCGCCATGATGGTGATGCTTCCGGTGCTTACTATTTTTGGAGATTACATCGGCATCCTCGGTGGCTGGGCAGTGTGCGTTTCGGCGCTGGATTTCAACACTGCCGGTTATGTATTGCGCGCGCTTGAGAGCGCGGAAACATGGGATTTGTATTCGGGAATGATCAAGAGCGTAGTGTTTGCCTGGATCATCATCACGATCGCGTGCAATGCCGGCCTGAACGTCGAAGGCGGCGCTGAAGGTGTCGGCCAGGCCACGACGACTGCGGTCGTGGAATCTTTGCTGGCGATGCTGGTCATGAATGCGGTGCTTACTGGAATTTTCTTTTTTAGCGCATGAGGAAGAATGACGAAGCTCGAATCACGAATGACGAACTAATGACAAAATCCGAAAACCGAAGAGCGCGAGCGGAAGACTCCTTTTGGAATGACAGCGCACAATCCGTTGTCCGCGAAGAACCGCACAAAGCCCGGGTTTACGATTTGGAAGAGCGCACCGGCCGATTCGGCGAATCAATCATCGATTTTGCGAGAACAATTCCACAAGATCCCGTGACCAATCGAATCATCAGCCAACTCGTTGCCGCGGGGACAAGCGTTGGTGCCAATTATGTGGAAGCAGATGACGCTGTGTCGAAGAAAGATTTTCTCAAAAGTATTGGCACGTGCCGAAAGGAAACGCGCGAGACAAAACATTTCCTTCGGATGATAGCTCGCGCTGTTCCCGAGCTGAAATCGCGAACACGTGAGCTCTGGATAGAAGCCAGCGAACTGCATCTGATCTTCCCAAGAATTTGGAGAGGGCCGAAAACATGAATCACTGCGCGGGAATGTGCGGCGACCAACCGATGCGCTATGATTCATCCCTCATTCGAGCTTCGTCATTAGTTCGAGCTTCGTCATTCGTCATTCGTCATTTTCATCGTGCCCGCTGACTCCACCATCATCGAAGTAGACCATCTCGTTCGTCGATTCGGCGATCGCGCAGTGATCGATGACATTTCCTTCAACGTCCATCGAGGTGAGACGCTGGTCATCATGGGCGGAAGTGGTTGCGGCAAAAGTACTCTGCTGCGGCACATGATTGGCTCGATGAAACCGACTTCGGGATCGCTGAAACTTTTCGGCGAGGAAATTACAGGAATGACCGAACGTGAGATTGAACGTGTGCGAGTGAGATTCGGCATGCTATTTCAGTCCGGCGCGCTACTCGCATCACTGACTGTAGGCGAGAACGTTGCGCTTCCCCTTGTGCAGCATAGTGATAAGTCGCCGGACGAAATCGAACAAATCGTGAAACAAAAACTCGGGATGGTCGGATTGACCGGCTTTGAAGATTTGAGGCCGGATGAAATTAGCGGCGGAATGAAAAAGCGGGTGGGGCTTGCGCGGGCGCTTGCTCTCGATCCAGAATTGCTGTTTAGCGATGAACCGACGTCAGGACTCGACCCCATCATGACCGCAGTGGTTGACGAGCTAACATTGAACCTGGCCAAAGGCAGCCATATGACCGCAGTTGTCGTATCGCATGATATGACCAGCGCCTTTCGCATTGCCACACGCATGATCATGCTTGGCCACGGCTCGATTGTGGCG
>DATBDI010000268.1:0-1795 GCA_036270025.1 Candidatus Udaeobacter sp.
TAATTGGCATGCAACGCAGTCGGACTGTACAAGTCATAGCCGTGGTTCTCTCTGTTCCGATGCTGGTAAGTCTCGTGGCGATGGACTACCATTTTGTCAGCGACGTAATCGCCGGCAGCGTTTTAGGCGCACTGGTCGCCGCATACGCGGTGTATATGGCGCGGCTCAACAAATGCCGTGTGAGCATCTCGGTTAGTGACAGTGGCAAGAGCGAGCAACTCGGGTGAACGCATTACGAGACCTTTAGAGCATGAGCCATTTTGAGATTTCAAGGTGATTAAGAAGCTTTCATCGCCTGTCGTTTCGATCGTCTGCGGTGCGATCTGGCTAGCCGCACTCGATCCGGACGACGCAAGGGGGAAAGAGAAAGATTGGATCACGCTTGATAACTGTCAGCTTATTTCGAACAAAGCGAACGACGGCGACAGTTTCCACGTTCGAGCGAATGACACCGAGTATCTCGTCCGACTTTATTTTGTTGATGCTCCGGAAACGGCGAGCGTCGGCCCGGCGCGTCTGATCGAGCAGGCCGAATATTTTGGGGTCAGCGTGCCCCAGGTCATTGAAATCGGTCTAGACGCCAAAAAATTCGTTGACGCTAAACTGTCCGAACCGTTCACCGTCGTCACACGGTTGGCGGGAGGATTAGGACGAAGCAAAGTCCAGCGAATCTATGGATTTGTGCGAACCAAAGAAGGCGATCTCGGCGAACAATTGATCGCCAACGGACTCGCGAGAATCCACGGGACAACCGCGGCACCGCCAGGAGGCTCAACCTCTGCCGACGAACGTGAAAAGCTCGCACAACTGGAAAATGAAGCGAAGCGACGGAAAGTCGGAGGATGGGGCATCACTGGACAATCATCGAATGAGACCGCTGTATTGTCGCAGTCGCCGCCTGATGCCTCGCGTTCGATTTCTGTGACGCCGACATCAAGCTCGTTGGCTGCCGCTATGAGTCCAGGTGAGGTAAAGAATCACGCGAAAGAAAAAACGCAATTCGGTCATATCGACATCAACACTGCGACAGAAAAAGAGCTAATAAGCGTGCCAGGAATCGGGCATGTGATGGCGGCGCGCATTATCGCCGCGCGGCCGTTCCGAAGCGCTGATGATCTGAAGCGAGTGAGCGGTATTGGCGGAAAGAAATACGCGCAGATCCGGCCGTATTTCCAGTAACGTTGCCGACAACATTTCAGCGAGCTGCTGGAAACGTATCTGGGTTTTGGAAGGTGGAATCAGCGATCCGCAGTAACTGTTATTAAGGTCTCAGTTGCCACAGCTCTCCCGGGGACAACCACACCCCTGCTGGCCGGAGTACAACCAGACTGGAATCCCACGTGGCAGAAAATACATATATCCATCCCGGGTGGATGTTCACTGGTATCGACGTCGGCTGGATAAAACCGACGGATGGCACTTTCCGTACGGTCAACACATGCGGCCCCGCTGGGACCCAAGCGTCATAGCTGTGACCCTGTGCAATCGTCGCGACAGACATGCCATCGATCTGAAGATTGAAAGCGAGGTTCCATCCAAAGTTCGGCGTTCTTTCCACAATGAGGCGGCCAAGCGCGGGACTGGCTTGGGCAACAGAGCCGATGGAAATTGCGCAGACGAAAACAAAAACTAAAAGCACGTTCCAGGCAAAGCTATGTCTCGATTTCATGGCTAATTAAACACGTCCGTACTCCCGTAGGTTGCAAGGAGATTCGCCAAATTAGTGCAAATGAGCCGCTTATTCGCAAATTCGTCTTCTTGGTGCTGCGTCGCAGTCCGCCAACGTGTGAAAAAA
>DATBDI010000269.1:0-8401 GCA_036270025.1 Candidatus Udaeobacter sp.
GCAGTAAACTAAGCGAGCAAAAACAAACGCAGCTGGATAATCGCGCTGACTTTTCATGTCGCGGCGGTCTGACGATGATCGGCACAACTCTGGAAACTGCTATCACCTCTGCGATGACATGGAGCACTCCAGCATAATTCCTGGCGATCGCGGTTTACCGTTCCTGGCGAGCTCATTCTTTTCCTTCCATCGCGAGACCGCCGCCGCGCGCAGTCACGCCGCGCTCCGGTTCCTCGGGATGCAGAACGGAAGGGCCTGTCTGGGGCGCGTATTTGTTCAGGAACTCGGCGAACGCGCGGCCGCGTGGCAGACGTCCTGGCACAATGTTGCAGGTGCAAGCCTTGGCTTCCATGATCGTCACGTTCGGTTCGCCGGAGATCGTGAGAAGATCATTCGCTGAGGCGCCGCGTACAAGGCCGGCTGTCCCATAGTGATAAGGTAATGCGACCTGATGAAGTGTTTTACCATTGAGCTGCAATGGCCGAATACGCCGACTAACGAGTGCGCGCGCTTCAATCGCTGCGCGCAAAGTAACTATGCAAAGATACTCGCCGTTGCGGATTTTGAGTTCGCGCGCGAGCTCGGGCGAAATTTCGGCGAACATCTCCGGCTGTAATTCCGCGAGATGACTGAGAAAACGTGACATGCCGCCGGCCGTATGATGCTCGGTCAATCGATATGTGGTCAGCACGAACGGAAATCTGGAATCGCCCGGAGGCGCAAACCGATTTTCGCTGCGCGGAAACCAATGCTCCGGCGGATTGGTATCGCGCGAATAAAGTTCATTTGATACGGGCGACTCGAGCGGCTCGTAATGAGTCGGGAACGGGCCGTCCTTCAAACCTTTTGGCACGTAGATCCAGCCCAAGCCGTCTTCGTGCAGGATAAACGGCGCATCGCCCGGAATTGCATCGAGACCTTCGGCGCCCACTTCGGGCTCGTAGTCAGGAGGTTTTCCTTGCACAAATCCGGCAACATCAATGCCGGTCCATTTTTCCGAGTCCCACCAAACCAGTTTTTTCCGTTCGCTCCAAGGATGCCCGTCTGGCCGCGCGCTGGCGCGATTATAAATGATGCGGCGGTCGCTCGGCCAACTAAAGCCCCAGCCGTGACCGAGATAATCTCGTGACTTCCGTGAGTTCGCCTTGTTCACACCATCGCGACCAAACACACCGGAGTAAATCCAGGCGCCGCATGCGGTGGATCCGTCAGCTTTCAATTCTGCGAAACCGTTGATCTGAGGGCCGTGATGCGGATTGCCTTTTCGATCAATGCCGAAAACGACCCCGTCGGCGTCCGGTTTAGGATCCGTGTACCAGCCGTTGATCTCCGCCAGCACCGACTCCATTTTCGGCTCACCAAGCTCATCTTCCGGATACCACCAATCAAGCGCGCGCAATGGCTCATCGAGCGGGTCGCCTGATTGTTTTGCTTTGGCGATCAGACGCAACGCGAGTTGATGTATAAACCATGCGTCCGAACGCGCGTCGCCCGGTGGCTCCACAGCTTTTTCGCGCCACTGTAGAAGACGTTGCGTGTTCGTGAATGCACCTTCTTTTTCGGCGTAACCAGCCGCCGGGAAAAAGAACACCTCGGTCTCGATGTCCTCGGTGTTCAACTCACCGCGCTCGATCTCGGGGGATTCGCGCCAGAAGTTCGCGGATTCAATCTCCACCATTTCGCGCACGACCAGCCATTTCAGTTTCGCGAGCGCCTTGCGCTGGAGTCGAGAGTTCGGTGCGCCGACCGCTGGGTTTTGTCCCATCAGAAACATGCCCTCCATTTTTCCGTCGAGCATGGTGTAGAGATATTCGAAGAAGGAATGGTTGCCGGTGAGTTTCGGAAGAAAGCCGTAACCGAAATCGTTTTCCGTTGTCGCGTTTTTCCCATAGTAAGCTTTGAGCGTGCTGACGAGATACTTGGGGTAATTCGACCAGAGACCGGTTTTCTTGGTGTAGTTATCCAGATAATGCTGAAGAGTTTCGTCGCCTTTACGTGGCATCGTGAGATAGCCGGGAAGAATGTCGTAGAGCGTCGGAATGTCAGTCGAACCCTGGATCGACGCATGACCGCGCAAAGCAAGAATTCCGCCGCCGGGCCGGCCGATATTTCCAAGTAACAATTGCAAAATCGCAGCCGTTCGGATGATCTGCACTCCCTTGGAATGCTGCGTCCAGCCGACTGCGTAGCAAACCGCGGCGGTCCTCTCCGGGCCGGATGCAGCAGCGAGACAATGCGCGACTTTGTGAAAGAGATCGGGCGGGATGCCGCAGATTTTCTCCACCATCTCCGGCGTGTAGCGAGAGAAATGTCGTTTTAATTTCTGAAAGACACATTGCGGATCTTGCAATGTGAGATCGCGCTGTGGCCGACTCACGTCACCGCCCTTGTAAACCCAACTGTCGCCTTCGTAAGCGCGCTTTTCCTCATTCCAACCGGAGAAATAGCCGTCGCCGTTATCCTCTGGATCGCGATATTCGTCGCTCAGAATGCACGACGCATTCGTGTAAGGGATGACGTAATCGCGAAAGAACAGGTCATTCTCAATCAAATGCCTGATGAGTCCGCCGAGAAACACAATGTCTGTGCCCGCGCGGATTGGCACCCAAATGTCGGCCAGCGCACTCGTTCGCGAAAAACGTGGATCCACATGGATGATTGTGGCGCCATGCTGCTTGGCTTTCATCACCCAGCGAAAACCGACCGGGTGGGCTTCGGCCATTGAAGAGCCTTCGATCAAGATGCAATCGGCATTGGCCAGATCTTGTTGCGCGGTCGTAGCTCCGCCCCGGCCGAAAGAGGTGCCCAGACCGGGCACCGTGCTGCTATGTCATATCCGAGCCTGGTTGGACACGCAAACCATCCCCAGGCCTCCAGTGAAAAGCTTTTTAATCAAATAATTTTCTTCGTTATCAAGTGTTGCGCCGCCAAGATGACAGATCGCGGTAGTATGATTGACGACTGATCCGTCGACCTGCCTAACGAACGTGCGTTTGCGCGATTCCCAAACGCGCTCCGCAACCATGTCCATCGCGCGGTCGAGGGGAATTTCCGTCCATTCTTTCGCGCGTGGCGCGCGGTACTTCATTTTCGTTTCACGCCGCGAATGCGTGAGCAATTGATAGGATGCTGCGCCCTTCGGACAAAGATTTCCCTGACTGATCGGCGACTCCGAATCACCTTCGATCGAAATTAACTTCCCGTCCTTGTGATAAATGAGCTGGCCGCAGCCGACGCCGCAATAGGGACAAATGGAGCGCGCGACTTTTGCGTCATCGATACGCGCGTGCATCGAACGCGTCTTGTCCGACATCGACTCCAGACCCGTGCCATTCTTGCGTTCGCGAATTTGCCTAACGAGCGGCCATTTCGAAAGCAACGCGAACATAATCTTTATCTATTTCTTCGCGGCTGGAGCGAACTTCAGTCGATTGAAAATGTCATAGTCCAGCAGGCCGGGCGAGTAAAAACAAACGTGGTTGCATGTTTCACACTGATTGTTCTCGTCGCGGCGGCCGGACGATGATTGGAAGCAAAATGGAAACGAACATCACGACCGCGATCACGTGGAGCGCTCCAACGTAATTTCCCGCAGTCTCACGCATGCGGGCGATGTAAAGCGGCCCGAAAACGCTGGCAAAACTCCATGCAGTCAACATCAACCCATAAATGGGTCCTACATTCTTCGGACCAAAGTAGTCTGCGGTGAAGGCCGGCATGGTGCCGAACCCGCCGCCGTAACACATCAGGATAACAAAAGCGACGATTGTCATCATCGACGACATGGTGATCTTCGGCAGGAACCAAAAGAGTAGGACTTGAAAAATAAACATGATGGCAAACGTCGCGCGGCGCGTTATCAAGTCGGAGACCCACGCCCAAAATACGCGGCCGACCCCGTTGCCCAGACTCGCGATTCCGACCATGCCGCCGGCCACCACTGCCGTGACGCCAGTGAGCTCCTGAAACAGCGGCCCTTCCTGCGAAATCAGAGAAATGCCGGCCGAAGTGTTCAAAAACAGGATTAGCCAAAGCGCCCACCACTGCCAGCGCTTCAGCGCTTCGCCTAAGACGTAGTCGTGCGTCGCGCGTTGGGCGGTTTCTTTCGCAGTTGGAGTCCATCCTGGCGGTTGGTAGCCTTCGGGCGGGTTTTGCATGAACAACGCCGCGATGATTGCGATGACTAAGTAGGCGACGCCGAGGTAAGCAAAGGTACTTAAGACGCCCACCGATTGAATGAGCCGTGTCGCGACCGGAGCAGTGATCAGGGCGCCAGCACCGAACCCCCCAACCGCAATTCCTGTGATAAGGCCCCGCTTATCAGGAAACCATTTCACCAGCACAGCTACTGGAACAATGTAGCCAAGACCTAGCCCAAGGCCGCCGATGAAGCCGTAACTAAGATATAGCCACCAAAGCTTGTTCGCGGAGAAACTCGCCAGAAAGACGCCTACGCCATAAAGCACCGCGCCGGTCAAAGCTACAATTCGCGGACCTTTGCGCGCCATCCACAAACCGCCGAAGAACGCGGCGAATCCGAGCACGAAAATACTGATGGTAAACGTGAACGTGACCTCCGAAATGCTCCAGCCAAACTGTTTCGACAAAGGGATGCGAAATACACTCCACGCGTACACAGCCCCGAGCGCAATCTGGAGAAATACTCCAGCGATCGCAATGACCCAACGACTAGCAGCTTTCATTATTTTCTCTGCTGCTCGCAACTACCAAAGCATTCCTGCTCTCTCCCATGTCTACCGACTCGGTACGATGCGTAAAGATAATTTCTCGATTGTCCGGCGGGTCCTGACGTGTTTGCGCGGCTTTTGCTACGTCAGCGGTATGATAACGCCGCCGTTTTTGGGAATGGTGTCGTAAGTAGCCTTGTCGATGTTCAGGTGCGCCATCACCGCTTCCGGCGGAGTGTGCGCCAGCCACTCAGAGAACGACAGGTCTTGAAAACGATCGACCTTGCCGAACATTTCGAGGAACACCAAATCCATATCACCTGTGTTCTCGATGTAGTGCAGCAATGTTTTCTGGACGTAGCCGACATCGCCGGCCTGAAAGTCCATCGTCCGCGCTTTGTTCCCGGTGGACACAACCGTCATTCGGCCCTGGCCGCCGATGTAGTACTGCCACTCGTCAGCGTTCGGGTGCCAGTGGAGTTCTCGCAACCCTCCGGGATGAACGGTGACCAAAGCCATCGCCGTGGTCGACGGTTTGAAATTGCTTGAGTCCACAATCCGAACCTCGCCACCTTTCGTCTTGAACGTTGGCTGCATTTGCATCGTCCGAAACGCAAAGTTTTGCGGCGAGTTTCCACGCGTCCCAGCCGCTACTCGCTGGTCGTTCTCCAGTGAAGCCGGAAGGTCCGACTGGAAGATGAACAATTCTTCTTTCGGGAGATTCCTCAATCCCTCCTGGCGGACCCCGAAGTTCTTTGCCAGCACCTCATGCGGCAGATGAGCGACGGCATCGCTCAGCAAAACGGTCTCCGATTCCGAAAAATCACCGTCGTCAAAAACGAGCATGAATTCGGCGCCATCAGGCTCAAGACCCTGGATGGAGTGCGGAATTCCTGATGGGAAAAACCAAAGATCATTTTGACCGACGTCGGCAACGAAACTTTTGCCTTCAAGATCGATGGCGGTAATCCGCGCGTTGCCGTAAAGCATGATGGCCCATTCGCCAGAGGTGTGCCAGTGCAGCTCGCGAAATCCGCCAGCCGTAAGTCTCATGTTCACACCGGCCATCGTCTTGGAGACCGGAAGCTCCCGCACCGTTACCTCCCGCGACCATCCACCCTCGTAAATGCGCTTGTTCGCGAAGGAAAACGGATATTTGAAGTTTTGGACCAGGCTCTTTGAATCCGTCGCCGGCGGCCACATCGAATCCGGATTCTGCGCATCAAGCTGCGGATTCTGTGGTCCTGGGTCGGTCCTGCTTCGATCTACCCCGGGCAGTTCTGCCCCAACTACTCTTTGCAGCCCTGCTAGTCCGCCTGCCATCACTGCGGCGGCTCCAATGAAATTACGGCGAGTCAGATTATTCATAAGTGTGGGTTTGGTTATTTGGTTCGGTTCATGAGGTCAGCGCACAAGCCATATCGCCACGAGGCCGGCGAGGAATACGCTTAAAGGACTAAGCATGGTCAACCAGAGGGCAGCTGTGTTAAACAGAGTTCCATGGGTTTCTACACGTACTTCTCCGTTCATGCGAAAAAATATACTGTTGCCATTGTCCAAGCCGCCAGTGCACGTCCGCAGGGTTTTCCCTTGCCACGCACGGCGGGGTCCTCACTACTTCTTTCGAGAGAGGCCCCGCTCCGAACCGAAGCTCTTTGGTTGCGGGTTAACTCCATAAAATGCATATGCGGCACCGGACGTTTCTCCCATGCCGCGCTAGCACAAAGCTCATCGAGTGTGCGATGCAGCTTGTTCGATTACGACCACGACCTGTTTTGGCCTTGAGAACCGCGCACGAAACCGACCGGGGACGCCTAGAATGGTTTATCCGTCGCTTAGTGCAGCGTTCATTTGGCGCGAAAACTTGAAGCCCGACAACGGCCGCTCAGTCGTAGCAACGTCCTTTCCCAGCGCGAGCACCTGGAACGCGCGGCCGAGCATTTCGGGATGCAGAAGTGTTTGTAGTTCGCGCCTGGCCTTGGGCGAATCGAGCGGCTGAAATTCAGAGACGATTCCAGTCAGGAAATGATGTTGATCAGTGAATCCTGCGATGCCGAAACCGCGTGCCTTTGCGCGCTCGACAATCGTCGCCCAATCCGCGCGCACCGTGATATCTGCATGCCCGATTTGTTCGAAAGGAGACTCGAGATTCCGATGGCGGGCTCGCACCTGAACGTCTGCAGAATTTTCGCCGGCCAGCCGCCCGTAATCGATCGCAATGACGTAGCCACGCTGCAAATTCGTTGCGACCTCGTCGATCCAATCAAGCGCAGCCTGATTGAAAACAGCTTTCGCCCCCGCCGGCTGGAAAGCCGCCGCTCCTTCCGAAATCGGCCGCTCAACGAGAACGAACTTATCGCCATGCAGCGCGACGAGTTTTTCGCGGCCGCCATTGATTAATCGCACTGGCATCGCGTCCAGCAATTCGTTGGAAAAATGAACACCCACGAACGGCGACAGCGAGTTGGACCATTCAATTTTGTCGTCGAAGCCCTGTAAAGTGCGCGATTGGCGTTCTTGCAAAGCGCGAAACGGTTCGGCTATCCGGTAGCGTAACGCCGCGAAAAATTCCGGCGCGCACGTTTGCGAAAATTCGAGAACGTCCCGCGCAAACTGCCCATCGTTCGCGCCCTGTTCGACAATGACGAAACTATTGGTTCTCCCAAGGCGCTTCCAAATTTGGATGAATTGCCGGCACAGCAACTGCCCGAACAATGGGCCGACGCTTACGCTCGTAAAATAGTCGCCAGCTCGGCCGATTGCGCCGCGCCCCGACGAATAATACCCATGCTCGGGATGATAAAGCGCCTGTTGCATAAACCAGGCGAATGATTGCGGGCCACCATCGCGAAGCTTTGCGCGAATGAAATCAATGAGCGCAGGATTGCCGGTTTGCGTGCTCAACGCTCAACGCTCAACGCTCACCTTCCAACGTTCAACTTGCGCTCTCAATTGAGCGTTGGACGTTGGGCGTTGAGCGTTGGACGTTTGCTGCCTACGTTTGGCGCAGCCAGTCGTTTGTCCATTTGAAATCGACCAGCACATATCTAAGGCCTCCGCCCGGTTACCGATTTCGGCCCCCCTGGTATCTAAGGCCGTGGTTCTATGTACCCGTCGCAGCGATTGTGGTGGTCGGTGTGTTTATGACGGTTTTCGTCGCCAGTCTCGTGGCTGATCTCAAAGCGCAGGCCAGAACGTTCGACCTCAGCAAGCTCGAACAAATGGAATCGGCCAGCATGATCCTGGATCGCAACGGCAAAATTTTCGGACAAATCTACGTCGAAAACCGGGAGACGGTTCCCTACGACCAATTACCGCCAGATCTGATCAACGGCGTAGTCGCAGTTGAGGACGCAAAATTTTATCAGCACCACGGGTTCGATTGGACGGGGATCGTTCGGGCGGCGTTGAAGAATTTAACGGCCGGCCACGTTCGACAGGGCGCAAGCACGATTACGCAACAACTGGCGCGCAACAGTTTTTCGCTCAAGGAAAGAACGTACCGCCGGAAGTTGCTGGAGATTTTCCTGGCCCAACGAATCGAGCAACAGTTCAGCAAGCAAAAGATCCTCGAGCTGTACCTGAACCGAATCTATTTCGGTGGCGGCATGTATGGCGCCGAAGCCGCGGCGCGAGGATATTTCGGCAAGCCCGCGCGTGAGATGTCGCTCGCCGAATGCGCGACACTGGCCGGTCTCATCAAGAGTCCAAAC
>DATBDI010000270.1:0-1665 GCA_036270025.1 Candidatus Udaeobacter sp.
GTGGCGTTTGCGCCAGCCGGAAGTACGCCTTCCATCCCCGAACATAGGGCCGCAGACGATCCACGACATCCTGCATACTGCGCCCGCCACTGCGGCAGGTCAGTTGCCGGATGTGCTGCTTGAACGTCATCAGCGGCTTGACGGCGACCTTGCGTTTGATCACTCCGCCCGGGGCTACCCAAAAGCCGTAGCCCAGGAACTTGCGACCGAACACACTGGTCACTGCGCTTTTGGTCTCGTTGAGCGTCAAGCGCAGCTTACCGTAGAGCCGCCGAAGCAGCGCCATCACCCGCTCACCCGCCCGGCGGCTGCGGACGTAAACGTTCGCATCGTCGGCGTAGCGCACGAAGCAATGGCCCCGGCGTTCCAGCGCCTTGTCCACTTCGTCGAGCAAGACGTTGGCCAGCAGCGGCGATAGAGGGCCGCCTTGTGGCGTCCCCATCGTGCGCGTCTGGACCACGCCATCGTCCATGATCCCGCTGTTCAGATACGCCCGGATCAGCTGGATGACCCCGCTGTCTCCGATCCGTTTCCGTAGGCGGTCGATGAGGATATCGTGATCGACCCGGTCGAAGGAAGCGGCCACAGACTACCCATCACCGCAATATCCCCGACGCGGTGATCATCACGCGCAAGTGCCATGCCTTTGAAGGCCAAAGCTTGGCCGTCATCGGCAGCATTCGAAGACGCGGCGTTTTGTTGTTGCTTGTAACTCTGCCCGACGGCAGCCGCTCGCTCATTCCGGCCGCCTGGACCGATTGCCAGCTGAAGGGATCGCCACCAACAAGCGTTGGTGATTTACCGCACATGCTCGGCGCCCTGACGGATTTGCTCAAGGCACGCACCATCATCGACGCTCTCCGCAACCGGCTCGCCGAGTCGGTCCGACACACGGAGAGCAGCCATGCAATTGGACTTGGCGTTTCTCGATCCACCCAATCCGACCCGGCATCAATCGACCAGTCCATGGGACGAGATCGATCCGGGAGCCCGCGCCGCAGCGATCGAGATTCTGTCGCGTCTCATCGCCCGCATGCTCGCCGCCAGGCCGGCGAAGGATGCGACCGATGAATGAGCGCATCAAGATCACCGCCAGTCATCTCTCCCGGCAATCCATCGTCTATCTGCGCCAGTCCAGCGCCGCCCAGGTTGAGCACAATCGCGAGTCGACCGAACGGCAATATGCGCTTGCCGCGAAGGCGGTCGATCTCGGCTGGAGCGCCGAGCGCGTCACTGTGATCGACGAGGATCTCGGGCTCTCCGGTTCCGGCTCTGTTGCGCGCGCGGGATTCGCCCGCCTCACCGCCGAGGTCGCACTCGGTCACGTCGGCCTCGTGCTCGGGCTAGAGGTCTCGCGTTTGGCGCGCAACAACGCCGACTGGCACCGCCTCATCGATCTGTGCGGTCTCACCGACACGCTGATCGGCGATGCCGACGGCATCTATCATCCGTCGCTGTTCAACGACCGGCTCCTGCTCGGGCTCAAGGGCACCATGAGCGAGGCCGAACTGCATGTGCTGCGCGCGCGCCTCAACGGCGGCATCCGCAACAAGGCGGCGCGCGGCGAGTTGCGCCGTGGCCTGCCGGTCGGCTTCGTCTGGGGCGAGGCCGAGGGCGAGGTTCGCTTTCACCCCGATGAAGCGGTCGTGACTGCCATCCGCAGCG
>DATBDI010000271.1:0-1687 GCA_036270025.1 Candidatus Udaeobacter sp.
TTTCGATTCGGCATATGCGATATTGATTACGTCGGCACAATAATACTCGATCGCACCGATGGAGAATTTTCCTTTCTCGAAGAGGGCCCCGACTGACCACACGCCGTGCTGAACATCAGCGCCCGCGTCTTGTGCCATCGAGACAAATTCGCTGTCATTTCGCTCTTTGATTGCGTAGAAATACCCGGCTCCGTACTTGATCGACGCTACGTCCTCGGCGGGGGTTGGCGACGGGACCGCGACTTCTTTTCCATCTTTACTCAGGCCCAAGCCGTCCGCGGTCACGGTAGCGTCGCTGCTGCTCGTACCAAGCTTGGTGCGGCCTTGCAAAACGATCGCCTCAAAAGTATTTGGCGTCATGCGGGTGTCGTTGCGGTTGATAAAAGGCGTGTCGTAGCCCTTGGCTCCGACAGTAATGCCCACGTCTTTGACGATCCGGAGTTCGGTGTAAAACTCGCCCAGGACCGTATACCCATTCTGCCCGGGCGCTAGAAGGAGCGTTCCATCCCTGTCGTCAGGGGCATATATCGGATTGGAAGTGTAAACCGTTGCTCCGAACGCAACATGGTCGAGAAAGTAACCGGTCTTCACTCCTAGCCATCCGCCGATGGCCCACGCCTGTTTCTCTGAGCGATTGAAGTCACTGCGATCGAAATAGAAGCTGCGCAAGTTTAATTCGAACTTCGTATCTTTCAGGGCCTGCCGGCGCTCTTCCAATCGCCATTGACGGAAGTCAAATGAGTCAACGAGGGGTGTCCGGCCCTGCTCGGTAGATGTTAGCGCGCTGTCCGTGGGAGCGACCTGCGTCACCGTTAGGATGGGAGGCTCTTGCGTCAGCGCCAGGGTGAGATCAGACGGAGCGGCCTTCCAGATGTCGATGTTATTCTCCTGTTGGCCGAGGGCCGTACCTGTGCCGCACAACACCGCGACTAGCGCCACTGCGATGCATGCGTTGTCACGAAGAGAAGTTCGTATACTCATAGTGCTTTGCTGTACCTGACCTTCACCGAAGGCTGCTAGCAATGACTTTCTCTCCGTCAGGGTTAATATTTTTTCACCCTTCTTTCCTTTCAATTTGCGACGGCAGCATCGCGAAGTAACGGAGCTAGCGTTTCGCTCTCGTCGGGGCTGGCGGGGCACTCTTACCTGTAGCTGCCTCATAAGCCTGCCTGTATCCGCGCGCGATGGCGCGCACCGCCCGGCCGATGTCGTCGTAGACGTGATTCTCCAAGTTTGCGAAGGATATGCGCACCGACCAATCGGGAGCGGCAAAGCCGCCGCCGTTGAGCAGGACGATGCCGTGGTCCTCGGCCAACCGGAACACGATGTCGAGCGGGTGCACGTTGGCCTTCATCCACTTGACGACGTCCTCGCCCAGATGCTTGCGGGCAAAAAACTCGAAATCGATCAGGCCGTAATAGTAGTCGAAGTACTGGTTCGGACCGACTTCGATGTCCAGTCCTTCGATGGTTGCCTCGACCCGCTTCTTGCAGATGCCGATGCAGGCTTTCTGATAGGCCTTCTTTTCGTCCATCAGCTCGCTGAGCGAGAACAGTGTCATCATGACCTGCTGCGGAAGGGACAGCCCGGCCGTGTGATTGAGCGCGATGTCGCGGCTGTCTGCAACGATGCGGTCGATGAAAGCGAACTTGCGCGGCTCGAGGGTGAGCCCGCCGTAGCGCTTGTC
>DATBDI010000272.1:0-1568 GCA_036270025.1 Candidatus Udaeobacter sp.
ATTTCGCAACCGGCACAACATCACCTACAAACAGGCGCTGCATTATTACCGCTTGATGGAAGGTGAGGCGCGAGAGATTTGCCTGAAGAGTTTTGGGTACGAAGTCAAAGGCCAGGCGGTTTACAACGGCGTGAAAACAACACCCAGTCTTCTCATCGTTGGAACAAACCGAAGTTTTCTTACCGCCAATGCTCACACACTGGGTTACGGCCGGAATTTAAACGATGAAGATGTGGAGCTTTCGCGGCGCGTGCTCGTTGTTGGAAAGGTGGTAGAGAAACGGCTGTTTCCGCACGAATCGCCCCTCGGCAAAGTCATCCGCGTCAGCGGACACACCTACACGATTGTGGGCGTGCTAGCGGAAAAAGGGACCGCTTTCGGCCAAAGCCAGGATGATTTTGTGCTAATGCCGATTACCCGCTTCTTCGAAGATTACGGCGAAGCGAAACGCACCGTCAACATCGCCACGCAAGCGTTCTCCGCCGACACTTACAACCGCACATTTGATCGCGCCATCGGCGCCATGCGCATTGCGCGGGGTCTGCGCCCTGAGCAGCCGAACGATTTTGAGATCTACAGCAACGACTCGCTCAAGAGCGCATTCACTAACGTGGCGGGGTATGTGCGAGTGGGCGCCTTCGTCGTCAGCTTCATCGCCCTTTTAGCTGCTGGAATCGGCATCATGAATATCATGCTGGTAAGCGTGACCGAACGCACAAAGGAAATCGGCGTGCGCAAATCGATCGGCGCCCGCAGCCGCGACATCTTGCGGCAATTTCTGACCGAGGCGGTTTTCATTTCCGAGGCCGGTGGAATTCTGGGAATTATTCTGGGGATCATCGTCGGCGATCTACTCGCGATGTGGCTCAAGGTCGACCTGATTTTTCCTTACGGCTGGGCGATTGCCGGTCTTCTTGTCTGTTCAGCCATCGGCATCGCCTTCGGTCTTTACCCTGCCTACCGAGCAGCCAACCTCGATCCGATCGAGGCGCTGCGATACGAATAGCGACCGCTAGTTACGGTAATGCCCAGGGAGCGATCAAATCGTCTGCTGCCGCGATTTGCCCGTCGCCGTTACACCAAATCCGGGACGAAATTCGCGACGCCCCTTAATTCAGCCCAAGAGCTTTGAAGGTCGCATCGACATGTTTGAAATGAACGTCGAGCGAGCAGACGCGGTCGATCTCCGCCGGCGAAAGTTTCGCCGCGATTTCCGGTTCGCGTTTTGCGTTTTCGGCAAATGTCCCCTCGCCTTTCCAGGTTTGCATCGCGGCGCGTTGCACCGCTTCATACGCGCTCTTGCGCTCGGCGCCTGCGCGTGTGAGTGCGAGTAGAATTGATTGGCTGAAATACAGGCCTTTTGTCAGAGCGAGGTTTTGCGCCATTCGATCTGGATAAACCTGCAATCTTTCGGTAACGTCTCGCAGCTTCGTGAGCATGTAATCGAGCAGGATGCACGAATCCGGCAGAATGATTCGTTCGGCGCTTGAGTGACTTATATCGCGTTCGTGCCAGAGCGCGACGTTTTCCAGCGCGACAAGTGCGTTTCCGCGAATCACACGTGCCAA
>DATBDI010000273.1:0-5502 GCA_036270025.1 Candidatus Udaeobacter sp.
GCTCTGATCCAAAAGTGCCGAAAGGAAATGTTCGTTCGTGATTTCCGAATCGTTGGCCTGCGAAGCGAGGTCCTGCGCAGCTTGCAGGGCCTCCTGCATCTTTTGCGTGTACTTGTCGATGCGCATGCTTCAAAGGTAACAGACGGGATTCGCTCGGCAATTGCGCATCGCTTCCGCGAGTGTTGTAGGGCAAGCGCTCCGCTTGCCACCCCGCACGCTGGGGCAACCGATGCGGGCGCCCTACAATTCGATTCTCCGGGGCGCACCTCCGTGTCTACAAGCGTTTGACACAAACGCCTCTACAGGGATGAGTGTTTGATGAGCGCAGAGGTTAAATTGAGCACTCGTCACGCGTTGCGCGTGCTACGGCCTGGAGCGTTTCGCCGCTACATTGTTGGCAGTGTGATCTCCGATACCGGCACGTGGATGCAGGTGATGGCTCAAGGGTACGTCATGAGCACGCTGACGAACAAAGCGCTCCTGCTGGGAATGGCTAACCTGGCCGCCGGATTGCCAATGCTTCTGTTGACCATGATCGGCGGTTCGGTGGCCGATCGTTTCGATAAACGCAAAATTCTGATGGCGACGCAGTACATTCAGATCGCGCTCGCGATCTCCATGGGGCTTTTGATCATGAGCGGCAAAATCCAGATCTGGCACATCCTGGCGTTCGCAGCTGTGCTTGGCATTTCGAACTCATTTGAAATGCCGACGCTAAACGCGTTGGTGCCCGAGCTCGTCACGCGCGATGAAATTCAGAGCGCAATCGCCATCGATCGCGCAGTATTTCACGGTTCGCGTGTCGTCGGTCCCGCTCTCGCGGGAATTTTCATCAGCGCATGGGGGGCGGCTTCAGCATTTTTTTGCAACGCAGTTACGTTTGTCGGAATGATCGTTGCGCTGTTCACAATTCCGCCGCGCCAGCGCGGCACAGCCGAGGAGGAAAGCAAACGCGCCAGTGGGATCAAGGATGGCTTTCGTTACGTCGCCAAAGACAAACCGAGCCTCGCCATGATTGGCCTGATCGCAGCGACGACGGTTTTCATTTTTCCGATCATCACCGTAATGTTGCCGTTGTATGTGCGCCTGGTGCTCGGACTCGGCGCGGATCGGCTTGGCTACCTCATGGGCGCTTCGGCAGTCGGCTCTGTGATCGGCGCGATTTTCCTCATTACTCTCCCGCGCCAGAAACGTGTGCCTATCATGATGGTGAACGTGTTCGTCGTCACATGCGCAATTTTCACTTTGTCGCGCGGGCCAAGCTTTTACGTGGCGACGGCGGCGCTCATACTTAACTCGCTCGGCTTGGCAATGAACTTCGGCCTGGCAAACACGATTGTGCAGGAACGCGCTCCCGATTATCTGCGCGGACGCGTTTCCGCCGTGTTCATGTTGAGCTTCGTGGGATTAATGCCGGTCGCGGGCCTGGGCATCACTGGACTGTCGGATTGGATGGGCATGCGCACGGCCCTGGCCATTGCAGCTGTGTGTTACGGCGTAATTGCGCTCACGGTGCTCGCTCGCGTGTGCCGACAATGCCTGGAGCCGGCAGTCGCAGAAGGCCCCGCTGCTGAAACGCCTGCGCCGCCAGTAGCCGCTGCTGTTTAGCGTGATCGCGTTTTCCACGTGCTGGAACTCCGGGCGACACACCGACGGAGACGCAATGCTGCAGGAAATTAGAACCGAGTTTGATTTTGATTTTATCGAACTCGGTCATGGTACTCGCCTCTCGCTCGTGCCGGGCATCCAGAAAATGTTTGATGCCGGACTAGTTCGCTTCAGCAGTTTGCATAACTTTTGTCCCCTGCCCGTCGAAGTGATGGTGGCTTCGCCGAACTGCTACCAGTTTTCTGCTCGTTCTACCGAAGAACGTGAGCGCGCCGTGAAACAAACATTCCAAACCATTGATTTCGCCGCTCGGTTGAATGCGCCGGTCGTCGTTTTGCACCTCGGCGAAGTGAATATGCGACCCGTCACTGAGCCGTTAATCGAGTTGGCAAAGACCGGCAAACATTTATCTCGGAGATACGTTAAGCTAAAGATCGGTGCGGTGAAAAAGCGCGAAGAACTCGCGCCTGTTTATTTGCAGCACGTGAAGGATTGCCTGTTTCGAATCATTGAGTACGCCGAATCTAAAAATGTGAGGATCGCGTTGGAAAGCCGCCGGGGTTACGAAGAAATCCCAACCGAGCGCGAGCTAAACGACTTACTCGCAGAAATCGGCTGCGCCAACGTCGGTTACTGGCACGATTTCGGTCACTCGCAAATCAAGGAAAACCTTGGCTTCATCGATCACGTTGAATGGCTGCAGACCGTCGGTCGGCGCGCGTTCGGATGTCATGTTCAAGACTGCATTTGGCCTGCTAAAGATCATGAGCCGCCGTTCACCGGCGAAGTGAATTTCGAGAAACTTGTTCCGCTTCTACCAGCAAACTGCTTATTTGTGTGGGAGATGAGTCCGAACAAAACGGCCGATGTAATTCGCCAGTCGGCGCGAACGTGGAGAGAACGTTTTGGGGAATGAAAAAGATCCTGATCAGCGTCTTTCAGCTCAGCGTCACGATCGGCGTGCTTTACTGGGTGTATCACGATCCCTCGAGGCGCGCGCAAATGGTCGAAGCGATTCGCAACGCGCAGTATCGCT
The DNA here is from genome assembly GCA_036270025.1 of Candidatus Udaeobacter sp. Taxonomy (GTDB): domain Bacteria; phylum Verrucomicrobiota; class Verrucomicrobiia; order Chthoniobacterales; family UBA10450; genus Udaeobacter. The sequence goes on from DATBDI010000273.1 coordinate 2,645, forward strand.
GGGTCGTGATGGCCATTCTGGCATACATTGTGGTGGAAGCGGCTGCGGCCTTTCGATGGAACGTTTTGTTGAAGGTCCAGAAAATCCATCTCAGTTTGCCGCGTCTTCTGGGGCTGTTTTTTATCGGCATGTTCTACAACCAGTTTCTCCCCGGAGGAACCGGTGGCGATATCATGAAAAGCTATTACCTGCTAAAGGAAACGCCGGACAAAAAAGCCGGTGCGCTCCTTGCGGTGGTGTTCGACCGATTCATCGGCCTCGTTGCTCTCGTCGCTATCACCGCCACTCTGATCAGCGTGCGTTACGATTTTCTCTCGCAGAAGCCGGAGACGCGAAATCTCCTTTGGATCTTGCTCATCCTACTCGGGTTCTCCGTCGCATTTTTGCTTGCCACTTTCGTGATCAGTGGATTCAACCTTTTACATTCACTGCCTGCGCGCTTTCCAGGCAGGGACAAGTTAATCGAGATCTCGGCCGCGTATCATCTTTACGTCCACCATTGGCGCGCAACGCTTGTCGCTTTCGTGGCAGCGATCGTAGCGCATCTTGCCACGTTTACCACGTTCCTGTTTGCAGCGTACGCTTTGGGCGTATTCGTGCCGCTGGTGGATTTCTTTGCTGTCATGCCGGTCGAACGCACAATTTCCGCTTTGCCGATCAGTTTCGCCGGAATTGGCCTACGGGAAAAAATCTTGCAGATCATGCTCAGCGGCCTCTGCGGTGTTCCTGAAGCCAAAGCGATACTCATCGGCTCACTGAGTTTCCTTGTTATTCTTGTTTGCTGTCTTCCAGGTGCCGTCGTTTATCTGCTTTACAAGCCGAGTGGAGCAGTAGGGCGCGTGACAATCCGCGATATGGAGCAGGAGATCGTCACGCTGGAGCATGAGCTGGGCGAAGCGGAATGAGGAGAAACTTCAACACCCAACGCTCAACACCTAACGCTCAATGCAGTTGGAGGTTGGACGTTGAGCGTTGGGCGTTTTCTGCTGAATGAAGCGCAACCTGAAGCGCCCATTCGTCTTCGCAACCTTCGCCATGACCGTTGATGGCAAAGTCACCACCAAAACTCTTGCTCCGGTAGATTTTACTTCACGTGAAGACAAGCTGCATTTGTTTCGGCAGCGGGCTCTGGCAGACGCGGTACTGCTTGGCCACACGAGTTTGAAACGCGACAATGTTCGGCTCGGGTTGCCGGCTGAACTGCAGGAAGCAAGGACCAAGCGCGGTCAAACTCGCTGCCCACTGCGCGTGATCATTTCCAACGAAGGCAGGATTGATAATCGACTGAAGATTTTTCAGTCCGACGTTTCTCCAATCATCATCTTCTCAACCAAGCGAATGCCACGGAAAACTCAGGAAGCTTTGAAGAAAAAGGCGACTCTCCATCTAAGCGACGCCGCGCACGTCGACCTTGGGATTATGCTGGGAACATTGCGCAGTCAATACAACGTCCGGAGGCTTGCCTGCGAAGGCGGGCCAACACTTTTTCGCGCCATGTTGGAGCACGGCTTAATCGATCAGCTCAACCTCACGATTGCCCCATACATGTTTGGCGGGGCTAACGCGCCTACGCTAACCGGGGTGAGCAAGAACTTTCTTCCTGCCAGCGTGCACTGCTCATTAATCGATATGCGCACCGTCGACGACGAATGCTTTCTCACCTATCGAATCAAACGCAAACGCTGAGTTTTCCTGAATCGACCAAGGCCTGCAAGGAGATTACAGGCAAATGCGCCGTTTCACCTTGAATAGGGTAAAACAGTAGCGCGAACCGCACCCCGACGGAAGGGTTTCCCCCTAAATTTTCGTCAACTACGGTGGTTTAAAACCCACACAATAAGGCCATTCCGGCCTCCTGACACGAACCGTTTTAAACTTCAAACCCACTTCTAACTCCACACATCAATCTCCATGAAAGCATACCCTCCTTCTCTTAATTCATTTAGCATTCTTGGGGCTGCCTGCGCGGCCTCGCTGTTCAGTATCGCGGTAACACACGCCGCCAACCCGCCGGAAGGCACCGTCGATCCTAGCACGACCACTCCCGTAACGTGGAATGGCACGGCCATCGGCACGGGAGGCACCGATGAAACAACGGCGATTGAAGGCGTCAATCGCGATACCTTTATCCTCCACGTGACAGCCGGCAATTACACCGGCAAGACCATTGCGGTCAAAATTGAGTGGACCTCCGGCAGTAACGACTACGATCTTTACATCCATAAACGCAATGCGGATGGCTCGGATGGCGATCTGGTGAGCAGTTCCGGAAGCGGTGTCCCAAGCACACATGAAAGCACCGTCATCGATCCTAACAGCGACGGGACGGGAGATTTCAATGTCATCGCAGTCTACTTCGCAAATACTCCGGGGGTCGATCAACCCCATGGCACGATCACGCTGGAAACTGCCCAGGTTCAAAGAACGGCGATTTACCGCAGCGGCGGGATGACTTTCGCGCCGAACTCGACGGCGAAGGCGCAGACTGCAACCCGCGATGGCGAACCGAGCAGCCGTGTCGATTCGTTAGGCAATTACTACGTTTGTGGTATCCGCGGCGTGCCGGCCGGAGTTGACCTCTGGTATTTTGATTTGCGCCCTACCATTGGGGGCGTTGCAAATAGAATGTTCGATCCAAAAATGCGGGTGCCGATCTATCGAGGCCAGCCCGACGCGCCCTTCTCAGCCGCGGGGCAGGATGAATTGTCCGCCGGTGCGCTCGGTGGTGGCGATATTGACCTTGCCGTGGGTTTTGGCGCATACACCGGGCTTGGCGGAACGGGGGAACCAGTGCTGGCTTATTCCAGTCTTACCGCGGCGAACGTGACGGTCGGGCGGTCGCTAGATCACGGAGCGAC